>JAPLKY010000383.1 GCA_026387805.1 Candidatus Krumholzibacteriia bacterium | reverse complement strand
CCGCCGGATGATCTCCCGGTACTCGTGAAAGACCTCCTCGGTGACGAGGATGATCTTGAATCTGCGTTTCACGACTTCGTCGAACTTCTCCTGCGTGAGAGCGCCGTCTTTCGTTTCGTACGTTTCGCAGCCGAGCACGCGAAAGTACTCGATCGAATCCGAATTCCCTATGACCGCTATTGTTTTCGCCACGCCGGAAGCTCCCTCTCCGTCACGAAGCCAGACCCACGCCCAATCGCTCGAGCGTCGTCTCCTCGCTCAACCGGTTGAGCCTGCTCACCACGATTCTGCGCACGGTCTCGAAATCGCGCTCCCCGAGCTCGATGTGATAGAGCACGGGGGAGAAATCGAAGAATCGATAGCGGCTCTCCCCCAGGAATTCCATGAGTGCCCGGCGCATGATCGGATCGATCTTCCAGAGCGGCACGTCCCTGGAGAGGCCGAGACGCGCGAGCCTCGCGTGCATGCTCGTCGCGAGGTACGAGAGAAGCTCCTCCTCCCCCTCGCGAACGAAGCTTCTGAACCGCGCCGTCTCGATGCCGCCTCCTTCGATCCAGACCGCATCGAGCGATTCCGCGCGGAGCGCCGACCGCCGGAAGCGGATGCAATTCTTGACGTTGATCAGATCGATCCTGCACCCGAGGTACGCCGCGGCGTCCTCCCCCGGCGCTATCTCGAAGAGAAAGCGCCATTTCGCGGCCTCCCCCGCGTACTCGCACGCCGCGAGGCTCTTCGTCTCCTCGTACCGGGCGTCGAGAGCGGCGAGATGCGCTTCGAGGCTCGGGGAAAGGACGCCCCTGGCCTTCCCCGCCACCGTCTCCTCGACGTCGCGAGCGGGGAACAAGCCGAAAGGCGTGAGCGAGACGCGGGCGCCGAGCTTCGCCGCCTTCCACGCGTGCGTGCAATTGTCGAAATCATAGCCGGACCGGATGAACTGCCTCGCTCGTTCATCCTGGAGAAGCCCCGTGACGAGCTCGAGGAACGATCGTTTCTCGATCTCGAGCGCCCGCTCGAACTCCGCCGGGGAGCTCACCGCCTCGAATCCGCGGTAGTGCTCCCTGAGCGCGCCGAGGAGGTTCTCGCCGGGAGTGCGCGCGAGACGCTCGAACCACGCCCGCTCGGGGCTCAGCGCCTCGAGCGAACGAAGCCGGGCGACAATATAGGTATAATCCTCCGCCAAACGGTTTCCTCTCAATCGGGAAACAGGACACCAGCCACCGCGGACTCGACGCGAGCCGTGAGCTGCCGGAAAATGACTCCCAGGGTGAGATCGACGCGGCGCTGCCCCTCGATCAGAACGACCCACCACGCGAAATCTCCCGGGGCTTCGGCGACGGCGAACGCCGCGCCCGCCCCGCGCGCCCTGTTCAGCGACTCGACGAAATCCCCCGCGAACATGCTCCGCTGCGCGGCCGGAACGACGATCTCCTCATTTCCCGAGATCGCGCTCTTCAGGATGAACGCCGACATGAGTTTGAGGTACTCGCCAGGCGGGAGATTCTCGATCCGCTTCCTCGCCTCCGCGTAAACCTCCCCGAGAATCTCGCGCTTGCGCTCGAGGGAGGCCTTCCGGAGCTCGAGCTCCTCGCCGACGACGAGCCGCCGCTCTTCGTCGGATGCCTTCGCGCGCACGCGGCTCTGGAGCTCCTCGCGGAGCTTCGCGCCGCCGCGCTCCCCCTCCTCGCGAACTGAGGCGGCCCGGATCCCGGCCGCGCGGAGGACCTCCGCCTCCGCGGCTTGCGTCTCTTCTTCGATCCGTTTCAATATATTCTCGATCGACATGATGCCTTCCTGTCGGTCACGACATCAGCCCTGCAGGGCGACCCGCGCCAGGAGAAGGAGTGTTGCTAGAAGGCCGAGAACCGCGTAGGTCTCGATGACCACGCCGAAGACGAGGCCCTTGCCGACCTCGTTCGGACGCTTCGCCGTGAGGCTGCACGCCGCGGCGCAGACCTTGCCCTGATAGATCCCCGAGGTGAGCCCGGTGAGCCCCACGGGAAGGGCGGCGGCGAGAATCTCGAGCCCGGTCGTGACCGGAATCTGGCTGAGCGGCACGCCCCATCCGACGACCTTGTTGATGATCATGAAGAGGGCCACCATGCCGTAGATGCCTTGTGTTCCCGGCAGAGCCTGGAGCAGGAGCAGGCGCCCGAACTTGTTCGGGTCCTCGCTCACGACGCCGCTCGCCGCCATACCGACGATGCCGCAGCCGACCGCCGATCCGGTCCCGGCGAGTCCCGCGGCGAGCGCGGCTCCGAAGAGCACGAGCATGAAACCGAGCATACTTTTCTCCTTCCGTTAGATCTTGGTTCCCGTTTCCCTGACGACCGTGTAACGACGTTCGCTCCTGAAGGGACGGAACTCGCGCCCGCCCCCCGTGAAGAACTTGTTGAAGAACTCGAGGTACTGAAGCCTCGCCGAGTGGACGAAGGCGCCGAGCACGTTCACCGCGAGGTTGAACGCGTGGCCGAGTATGAGAACGACGACGGCGGCGACGTAGCCCGTGTAGAAGGGAAGCCCTTTCACCATCCCGGCGATTCCGTTGATGGCGACGGCGATCGCGGCCGAGGCGAGCCCGAGCGCGAGGAGACGGGCGTACGAGAGCACGTCCGAGAAATATCCGGTGACGCTGTAGAACTTGAGGAGGCTCTTGAAGCCCCCGACGAGCTTGTTCTTCTCCTTGCGGGCGCCGGTGACGAACAGCACCGCCGCGAGGCCGAGCGCGACGCGGCCGCACCAGAAGAGAATCGGACCCGGCACGACCCCGCCGAGAACATACCCGAATCCGAGCGGGCCGAGCGCGATGAGAAAGACGATCCAGCAGAGATCGTCGAAAACGGCGTCGGCCCACAGGCGGGCGCGGAAATTGACGACCATCCGCACCCCGATGCCGAAGAGAATATGCACGAACCCGATGAGGAACGCGATGTTGAGCATCTTCATCGGCTCCTCGAGCGGATTGATGAGTATGAGCTTCGTGAGCGAGGGGGGAAGCAGCTTCGTGTCGAGGCCGAAGTAGCCGCCGGTCGCGACCCCGACGAACAGCGTGAGAAGCGAACCGACGAAGAGCACCGTGAGGAGCTGCCGCATGCCTCCCTGGATCCTGAACTTGAAGAGACAGAGCGCGCACAGGGCGGCGAGCGTGAGGCCATAGCCTGCGTCGCTCATGCAAATCGAGAAGCAGAGGATGAAGAAGGGCGCGAAAAGCGGCGTCGGATCGACCTCGCCGTAGAGCGGCCTTCCGTACAGGGTCATGATGAATTCGAACGGCTGAACGGCGCGCCTGTTCTCGAGCTGGACCGGCGGATCCTCTCCTTCCCGCGGCGGCCGCGTGAAGAGATCGATCTCGCTCCATCGTTTTGCGAGCTCCTTTTCGATTCTGCGCTTGTCGATCGTCCGGATCCAACCCTCGAGCACGAACGTGCGCTCGGTGCGATGGAAATGCCGCTCGACCTCGAGAAGCCCATGCCGCTCGCGGAAGTGATCGGAGAGCACGAGAAGCTCGGGGCGCACGCGCGAGAGCTCCCGCGCGTCCTCTTCGATCCGGGCGATCTTCGCCTCGAGCGCGGTCCAGCTGTCTTTCTGCTTCTCGATGATATCGGCCGGCGCGCCCGAGAGCCCCTCGAAGGCGTTCCGGACGCCTCCGGCCTGCTTGAGAAGCTCGGCCATCGCTTCGGCCTCGGCGCGTGGCGCGATGACGCCGGTATACACCTTTCCCTCCGAGCGGGAAACCACATCATGCTGGATGAGCGGATGCGTCTCGTACGCCTGCGCGAGCGCGGCGTCGAAAACCTTTTCGGGAAACGTCCAGAACTGAAGGCCGTATCGCGCGGTGGCGAGGGACTCGAGGGGGCTCGCGATGGATCGCCACGGCTCGAGCTCGCGCGCGAGATCCTTGCTCCAGGCGAGCTCGTCCCGGCATTTCCGCATCGAGCTCTCGAGGTCGGCGCAGCGCAGCGCGACGCTTTGGACGTCGATCGCGGCGATCGCCTTCTCGACGTCGGCCGGAGAGACCTGCAGCGGGCCGCTGCGCATCCGCTCGGCGAAAGACGGCTTCTTGACGTAGGGATCGAGAAACCGGATCGCCGAATCCGCCTTATCGGCGAGCCGCGCGAGCCGTCCCGTCTCCTCCTCGTCGATTCCCCCGCGGAATCCCTCGAGCGAGACGTCCGTGACCTCGACGACTCCCGCCTCGCGCAGAAAAGCGGTGACCTCGTCTTTCACCGCGGCGTGGACGATGAGCTGGACTTTCAGCATTCGGCTGACGGCCATCCGATTCTCTCCCGAACTTCCTTAGAGACACGGCGTGTACTGATGAAGCTAGGCGCCCTCGCGAAATTCCTTCAGAATCATGTCGATCGCCTTTTCGTAGCCTCTCTTGGCGAGGACGGCGAGCCCGGCGAGCCTCTTGGCGTTCTC
>JAPLKY010000269.1 GCA_026387805.1 Candidatus Krumholzibacteriia bacterium | reverse complement strand
CTTTCGTCTCAGGTGCGCGACGTACGACGGCATGACGACCTCCGCCGTCCGCACGGTGAGCGCTTCGAGGACGTCCTTCATGCGCCTGACGGGGGCTTCGACCGGGAGCTCTACCGGATAGAGCGCTGCGGCGCCGGCTTCCCCTTCTCCGGGAAATTCGTAGAGACGCCAGTCCCAGGCGCCCGCCGCGAGCCTGGCCCCGATTTCGACGAGCAAGGGCCATAGCCGCGCGGGATCGGCTCCGGTGCTTTTCGAGAGAGCGCCGGCGAGAACCGGATCGATCCCGCCGATCGAGCGCGCGAGGGCATCGGCGGACGACTTCGCGTGTTTCCAGCGGCGCGTGTGATCGGGCGCCGCGGAGGAGATCTCGTCGAGCGGAGGCTCCTCGAGTATGCCGGCCGGCGGTTCGGCGGGGAGCCGGAGGATCGAGTGCCGCTTGGGCGGAAGGGCCTCGTTCGGCCCCGCCGGCTTCCTCGATTTTTTCGCGCCGAGCGAGGCGATCTGCTTCTCGGAGCTCCCTCCGTAGAGCGCGAGCGCCTTCGCGGCCGGGGTGAGATCGATTCTGAGAAGGAGGCTCTCCTCCCTTCCCCATTCGCTTCCCGGCGCGAGCTCTACGACGAGCACACGCTCGACGCCTATGGAACGGACCCCTTCGATGCGTCTCCCGTCGACCGCGGTCATTTCTTCGATTCCGCGGTTCCGCGGGGCGAGCTCGCGATCCGACGGCACGAGCTCGGGTTCCCTGCGATGATAGAGGACGTGCGCGAAGGGGAACGGGGCGTGCTTGAGAAAGAGCGTGACCCCCTCGGGGAATCGTCTCACGGCGGTGATCGAAGCGCCGGAGAGCATCCGGTCGAGCTCGATCCCGAGGGCGTATACGGTCAATCCGTTCATGCGTCGAATCATAGGGGGCGGCGGGTTCCAAGTCAAATTGTAAAGCCGTCGCGCATTTCTCCCCTTACTTGGACCGCGCGATCGTGCTACAGTACCCTGAGGATGCATCGGTCGCGGGGAGAGCGGAAGCGCGCGGGCGCATCGAATCACTGCAAGGGGGAGCGTATGGTCTATAGCATGACGGGATACGGGAAGGGTGAAGCGCGGGGAAGCGCCGGCGCCGTCACCGTCGAGGTGCGCACCGTGAATCACCGCTTCATGGATTTTGCGATTCGCCTGCCGCGGCCGCTGAACGGCTATGAGAAGGAGATAGAAAAGATCGTACGAGGCTCCCTCAAGCGCGGCCACATCTATGTGACGGTCGCCTTCGATCACTCGGTCGAGACGGAGAGCGTGGCGATCAACAAGACGTACCTGCGGAAGGCCTACCGGGTTCTGAGCGACTTCGCCATCGAAGAGGGGATCCCGGGACGGATCGACATCGGCACGCTCCTCGCGCTTCCCGATATCTTCGCGAACAATCTCGACGCGGCGGTTCCCGGGAGCCTCTGGGAACGCGCGCGCGAGGCGCTCGGCATCGCGCTCGAAAAATGCAACGAGATGCGGCGGATCGAAGGGGAAGAGCTCGCGCGCGACGTCATGCGGAGGCTCGGCGCCCTCGAAAAATCGGCGGCCCGCATCGAGAAGAAAGCGCCTCTCGCCCTGAAGCGCTCGCTTGCGCGGGCGAAAGAGCGGCTCGCGCAGCTGCTGGCGGGGCACAAGATCGACGAGAACCGCTGGCTCATGGAGGCCGCCCTCACGGCCGAGCGGACCGATTTTTCGGAGGAGCTCGTCCGGATCAAGAGCCACCTCGCGCAGTTCCGGACGGTCATCGAAAAGGGGGACGAGGTTTCGAAGAGTCTCACCTTTCTCCTCCAGGAGATCCACCGGGAGGCCACGACGATGGCGAACAAGGCGTCCGATGCGGGCGTGATCCGCGAGTGCTTGTCCCTCAAGGAAGGGATCGAAAAGATACGCGAACAGGTTCAGAACCTCGAGTGACGCGCGTCCCGCGCCGCCGCGGCAGGCGGCGCGTCCGGTCGAAAAAGGAGCCGTGCCGCAGTGACATCATCTTTCACCGTTTCCCGGGAGCCGCTTCTCGTGGTCGTTTCGGGACCCTCGGGCGTCGGTAAATCGACGGTCGTCGACCGCGTCCTCGCCCGCTCACCCCATATCGCGGCTTCGGTTTCGGTCACGACGAGGCCGCCGCGCGGCGCCGAGCGGGACGGATTCGAATATTTCTTCGTGACGCGCGAGGAGTTCGACAGGCGCCGCGACGCCGGCGATTTTCTCGAATGGGCCGAAGTGCACGGGAACTGTTACGGCACGCCCGCCGCGTTCGTCGAAAGCAAGCTGGCGGCGGGAACGAGCATCGTTCTCGAGATCGACGTGCAGGGGGGAATGAGCGTCCGGGCGCGCTTTCCCGGAGCCGTTCTCATATTTCTCTTTCCGCCCGATCTCGAGACGCTGAGGACCCGGCTCGACGGCCGCGCGACGGACGACGAGGAGGTCATCCGGCGCCGTCTCGAGAACGCGAGGCGGGAGCTCGCCCGCTTCGACGGGTACGATTATATCGTCGTCAACGACGACGTGGAACGCTGCGCGGAAGACTGTCTCGCGATCATCCGCGCGGAGTCGCTCCGCGAGGAGCGCTCGGCGATCGTCTAGGCGCAGAGGCCTTTCCGCGGCGGGATTTATAACCCTTGCGTAAGGGCCTTATTTATATTACTATTCCTCACCCGGTCTATGGGGTGGGGAGGCGCCGGAAGCGATCTCCGGCTGCCGGAGAGCATTCCTGTCGGTCGTGCATATCGTCGTACACTATAACGTTGAGAGGGTATGCTATGATTATCGGAGCACTTGAGAGAATCGTCGAAGTCATCCCGAACAGGTACGAAGCGGTTCGGATCATGGCGAAGGAAGCGAGGCGTATCAATACCTTGATCCGCCTTTCCGGCGAGGAAATAGAGGAGAAACCCACCTCTATCGCGATGAAACGACTTATCGATGGGAAAGTGAAGTACGCGTATGCGGAACCGGAGGGGGAAAAATAGCCGCGAGGGAGGGCTATCGGGCACAAAGATCCTTCTCGTGGTGACGGGCGGCATCGCCGCTTACAAGTCCGCGCTCCTGGTTCGCCTTCTCAAATGCGGCGGCTCCGAGGTCCGCGTGGTGATGAGCGCCGCCGCGACCGAATTCGTCACACCCCTCACGTTCGAGATTCTCTCGGAAAACCCCGTATCGATCAGCATGTTCGCGCGTCGCGAGCGCCCCGTCGTCGAGCACGTCGAGCTCTCGAAGTGGGCGGACCGCGTCGTCGTGGCGCCCGCAACCGCCGATATCATCGCGAAGGCGGCTCTCGGCGTCGCCGACGAGATCGCGAGCACGGTGCTCCTTTCCGCGCGCGCGCCCGTCATGTTCGCCCCCGCGATGAACGAGGCGATGTGGGCGAACCCCGCGGTCCGGCGCAACATCGAAACGCTCGTGTCCGACGGGAAGATAATCCTGGATCCCGGCTCGGGCGCCCTCGCGTGCGGGGACGTCGGCCCCGGTCGCATGGCGGAACCCGAGGATATCGTACGCGCGCTCGAAGCCTCCTTCGCTCCGGGGGATCTCGCCGGGATCAGGGTTCTCGTTACGGCGGGACGGACCGAAGAGGAGATAGATCCCGTGCGCTACATCACGAACCGATCGTCGGGGCGCATGGGATTTGCAATCGCGCGAGAGGCGCGAGCGCGGGGGGCGCACGTGACGCTCGTTCACGGTCCGGTCGACGTGCCGGCACCGCGGGTCGACGCGATCGAGCGCGTCGCGACCGCCGCCGAGATGAAGGCCGCGGTGACGAAGGCGTTTGCGCGGTGCGACGTGTGCGTCATGGCCGCGGCCGTTTCCGATTTTACGCCGGTTCGGCGGCGCGCCGGGAAGATAAAGCGGGCGGGGAAATCGTTCGAGCTCGAGCTCCGTTCGACCGAGGACATTCTCTCCTCGCTCGGGAAGCGAAAAGAGGGCAGGATCGTCGTCGGCTTCGCTCTCGAGACGGAGAACGGCGAGGCAAACGCGACGCGGAAAGCCCGCGAGAAGGGCTGCGACTATATGGTGCTCAACGCTCCCGGGAAGAAGACCGGCTTCTCCGCGCCGACGAATCAGATCACGCTCTTCAAGGAGCGGAAGAAGCTTTTCGCGACTCCTCTCATTTCGAAGGATGAGGCGGCGGTTCTCATTCTCGACGCCGTCGCCGCCGACGGCCGGTTGAAGCGGTTCAGGCGATAAGGGGCCGGATGGAACGGGACGCTCTCGGAGAAATCAGGCGGTATCTTCTCGCCCGGCACGTCGCGGGGATGGAGGTCGCGTACCGGATGACGCCTGACGCGCGCCCCGCGGAAGGGCCGCGGGAGAGCGCCCGGGAAATCGTCATGATCACCTCTCCCGTGATCGAGAGAAGGCCCGGTATCCGCGTCACGAGCGAGCAGTCCGCCGTCGAGCAGGCTTCCCTCTTCGGAGAGCCGGTTCGAAAGCGGGATCCCGATCTCTCCGGATTCGATCTCGCCGCGCTCGCCGCGATCGTTTCGAAGTGCGAGCGCTGCGGTCTCTCCGGAGGAAGGACGCGGACCGTGTTCGGGAGCGGAAATCCCTCCTCGAGAATCATCTTCATCGGCGAGGCGCCGGGCCGCGAGGAGGATCTCCAGGGGTTACCTTTCGTCGGACGGGCGGGGCAGCTTCTCACGAAGATGCTCGCCGCGATCGGATTCGCCCGGGAAGAAGTGTACATCGCCAATATCCTGAAATGCCGGCCGCCGGGTAACCGGGAGCCGCAGGAGGACGAGATGGCGGCGTGCGAGCCGTATCTCGCGAGACAGCTCGATCTCATCAGGCCCGTCATGATCTGCGCGCTCGGAAGGATCGCGGCGCACGGTCTTCTCAAGAAGACGACCGCGCTCGGGATCCTCAGGCAGGGCATGCATTATTACAACGACATTCCGGTCGCGGTGACCTATCACCCGGCCGCGCTTCTCAGGAATCCGAATCTCAAACGCGACGCGTGGGAGGACCTCAAGACGATGAGGAAGCTCTACGACGAGGCGGTCCGGGAGGGCGAATGACGGATACCGGCACGAATACGCGCCTCGAGTTCAAGGGCATCGAACGCATTCCGCCGCAGAACCTCGATGCGGAGCGCGCGGTCCTCGGCGGCATGCTCCTCGAGCCCGAGGCTTCGACGATGGCGGTCGAGATCGTCGCGGCGGGGAACTTCTACCGCCCCGCGCACGGAAAGATCTTCAGCGCGATGCTCGCGCTCTTCAACAAACGCGAGCCGATCGACGTCATGACGCTCTCGGAGGAGCTCGCCAAGGCGGGAGATCTCGACGCGGTGGGCGGAATCGCCGCGCTCACCGATCTCGTCGACAGCACGCCGAGCGCGGCGAATATCGAGCACTACGCGCGCATCGTTCTCGACAAGTACATACTCCGCCAGCTCATCCGGGCGTCGACCGACATTGCCGAGGACGCCTACGCGGCGAACCGCGAGGCCGACGCCATTCTCGACGCCGCGGAGCAGAAGATATTCAAGATATCCGAGTCCCGGGTGAGCCAGGGGTTCGTGCATATCAAGGACGTTCTCAAGGAGCGGTTCGACGAGATCCAGCGCGTGCACGAGACGCGGATAAGCGTCACGGGGCTCGCGAGCGGCTTCATCGATCTCGACAAGTACACCGCCGGGTTCCACCCGAGCGATATGGTCATCATCGCGGGGCGCCCCTCGATGGGAAAGACGAGCTTCGCGCTCAACATCGCGCAGCACGTCGGACTCCTCGAGAAGAAGCCGGTCGCGATCTTCAGCCTCGAAATGTCGAAGGAGCTCCTCGTCCAGCGGCTCCTCTGCTCCGAGGGACAGGTCGACGCGCAGAAGGTGCGCAGCGGATTCACCTCGTCGAAGGACATCGAGCGCCTCACGAACGCGGCGGGGCTCCTTTCCGAGGCGCCGATCTTCATCGACGACACGCCGGCGATCTCGACCCTCGACATGCGCGCCCGCGCGCGCAGGCTCAAATCGGAGCACGACGTCGCGCTCGTCATCATCGACTATCTCCAGCTCGCGCGCTGCAGCGAGCGCTCCGAGAACCGGCAGCAGGAGATATCCTCGATCTCGCGCTCGCTCAAAGCGCTCGCCAAGGAGCTCTCGATACCGATCATCGCTCTTTCGCAGCTCTCGCGCGCCGTCGAGGCGCGGGGCGGGGACCGGCGGCCGATGCTTTCGGATCTTCGCGAGTCGGGCGCCATCGAGCAGGACGCGGACCTCGTCCTCTTCCTCTACCGGGCCGAGTTCTACGATCCGGGCGATCCCGACAAGCAGGGGAAGGCCGAGCTCATCATCGGGAAGCAGCGGAACGGGCCCACCGGCATGGTTCCGCTCGTCTTCGAGAAGACGTACACGCGCTTCCATTCGGCGGCGCAGGCCGGCGTCGGGGAGCAGCCGGAGGTATTCTAGGTGGCGCCGTTCGTCATACTCGGCAGGTTCCTTCTCGAGCTCGTTCAGGATACGGGCGGGATGTTCATTCTCATCGGGCGCGTGTTCCAGACGATCCCCCGCGCATTCGCGAACGCCAAGAGCATCCTTCAACAGATGGACCGGATCGGCATCGGTTCCATCCCGCTCGTGCTCGTGACCTCGCTCTTTGTCGGCGCGGTGACCGCGGTTCAGGCGGCGTACCAGTTCCACGGATACGTGCCCCTCAAGTATATCGGCACGGTCGTCGGCAAATCGGTCATCCTCGAGCTCGGCCCCGTGCTCACCGCGCTCGTCGTCGGGGGACGCGTGAGCGCCTCCATTGCCGCGGAGCTCGGGACGATGAAGGTCACCGAGCAGATCGACGCGATGGAGATGATCGCGATCGACCCGGTCGAGAATCTCGTCATGCCGCGCATCGTCGCGGCGACGTTCATGCTCCCCGTTCTCACGGTATTTTCCGACTTCCTCGCGATCCTCGGCGCCATGGTCGTCTCAAACGTATCGCTGCACGTCGGCTTCAACACGTTTGGGAACGGGCTCAAGCTTCTTTTCAGAACGCAGGATCTCGCGGGCGGCCTCATGAAGACCTTCGTCTTCGGTTTCATCATTGCGCTTATGGGGTGCTATCACGGTTTCGAAACGAGGGGAGGGGCGGAGGGCGTGGGGCTCGCGACGATGAAGGCGGTCGTTTCCGCGTGCCTTCTCATTCTCATCTCGAACTACTTGCTCGCATCCCTCATTTTCCGTTTCCTTTTTGCTCCCTCTTCGTAGGAGGCCCGGTTTGGCGCAGCGCGGCAGCGAAGCAATCATCGGAATCCGCGGCCTGAGAAAATCGTTCGGCCCGAAGCTCGTTCTCGATTCGCTCGACCTCGATATCGAGCGGGGGAAAACGCTCGTCGTCATCGGGCGGAGCGGATGCGGAAAGAGCGTGCTCCTCAAGCACATCACGGGGCTCGTGAGACCCGATGCGGGGGAAATCCTGTTCGAGGGCGAGGATATGACCCGTTTCGACCGGAAAAAGCTGTTCCAAATGCGTATGCACTTTGGTATGCTTTTCCAGAGTTCCGCGCTCTTCGATTCGATGACGGTCGGTGAAAACGTGGCTCTGCCGCTGCGGAAGCACTCGACCATGAGCGAGGAGGAGATCGCGCGGGTCGTGAACGAAAAGCTCGAGCTCGTCGGGCTGACCGGCGTGCAGGGCCAGTATCCGGCGGAGATGAGCGGAGGGATGAAGAAGCGCATCGGCCTTGCGCGCGCCGTCGCCATGAACCCCCAGGTGGTGCTCTACGACGAGCCGACGACGGGGCTCGATCCCATCATGGCGGACGTCATCAACGAGCTCATCAGGACCCTCCAGCGGGAGCTCAAAGTCACGTCGATCGTGGTCACTCACGATATCAAGAGCGCATACCGCGTGGGGGATCGGATCGCGATGCTTCACGAGGGGAGAATCATATATTCGGGCACGCCGGACGAGGTTCGTCAATCGGACAATCCGGTGATCCGGCAGTTCGTCGAAGGAAGGGCCGAAGGCCCCATCAAGCCGATCTGAAGCGTTCGGCCGCCCGGGAGGAGCTCGGTCGCCGCGGGGGCGTCAGCGCGGAATCGGAACGGCGGGGGAATCGATGGAATACAAATCGCTCGAGATCAGGGTCGGATTCACCGTTTTCATAGCCTCTCTCATCCTCATCGTCGGGCTCATGTGGTTCCAGGGCATCAAGGTGGGGCACGGCAATTACCAGATCCACGCCGTCTTCCCGATGGTCGGCGGCATCAGCCCCGGGGACAAGGTCAACCTGAACGGAGTCGAGATGGGGAGCGTGAAACGCGTGCAGCTGCGCGACAAGGACGTGTTCCTCACGATGGATATCAGCAAGCGGGCGAAGATTCCCGACGATTCCCGCATCGTTCTCCAAACCGTCGGGATCATGGGAGAGCGCATCATCACGGTGCTCCTCGGAAAATCGGAGCGCTTCCTCGAGCCGGGAACGATCATGCAGGGGGAATACGAGCCGGGAATCACGGAGGCGCTCGCCTTCCTCGGCGGCATCATGGACGAGCTCACCCAGCTCACGAAGGACATGCAGCGGATCGCGAGCACCCTCACCCAGGGGGACAAGCTCAAGAGTATCGTCGAGAACCTCGCCGGAATCAGCGAACGGCTCCGTACGCTCATCGAGCGCGACGCCCCGGGCCTCGAGGCGGGAATCCAATCGTTCCGGCGTTCGGCCGAAACGGTGGACAAGCTTCTCGCGAGGAATTCGGGAGACATCGATACGCTGATTACCTCGGTCAGCGCGGCGAGCAAGGATTTTCCCGAGCTCGTCCGGCGCATGCGCGCCATCACCGACGCGCTCGCGGAGATCACGAACAGTCTGCAGAAGAACGACAACACGCTCGGCGCTCTCATGAGCGACCGCGTCCTTATGGACAAGCTCGAGAAGACGGTGAAGGACCTCGACGACCTCGTCACCGACGTCAAGGCGAATCCCAAGAAATACCTGAAGGTCGAGATATTCTGACGACGGAAGGGAAGTCGTTCGCATGAAAGAAGAAGTCGTATGCCTCGTTGCCGCGGCGGGCAGGGGCGTGCGTTTCGGGCGCGAGATGCCGAAGAGCTTCTATCCCGTCGAGGGCAGGCCGCTGCTCGCGTGGTCGCTGCGCGCGCTGAACGCGTGGGGAGGCATCACGCGCTATGCCGTGATGGTTCCGGCCGGTTGGGAAGCGGAGACGGAGAAGGAGCTCAAGGCCGAGGTGCCCGGCGTGCCGCACGCCGTCATCGTGGGGGGCGAGACGAGACAGGAATCGGTCGCCATCGGGCTTGCGTCGGTCGGGCGCGCGGACCTCGTGATCGTGCACGATGCGTGCAGGCCGATCGTCTCGGTCGAGCTCATCGGGCGGGTCGTCGATGCGGCCCGGACGCACGGCGCGGCGGTTCCCGCCCTCGGCGTGACCGAGACCCTCGGGCGGCTCAGGGACGACGTGCTCGAGGGGATCGTTCCGCGCGAGCGGGTCGTCGGGATACAGACGCCGCAGGCGTTCACGTTCGACGTTCTCTCGAAGGCGTTCGGCGCCGCGGGGGACGCGATCCGCGTCGCGACCGACGAGAGCTCGCTCGTTCTCTCGGCCGGATTCCCCGTGAAGGTCGTCGAGGGAGAGGTGTGGAACATCAAGGTCACCGTGAAGGAAGACCTCGAGATCATGGGGAGCTTCCTTTCGGGACGAAAGCTCGTTCTTCCCCCGTGCGCGGGGGATCCATGACGCCGGCTCCAGCGAGGCTCCATTGAAAAAAATGCACGGATCGTTCAGGGTAGGAATCGGCTACGATATCCATCCGCTCGTCGAGGGAAGGCCGCTCGTCCTCGGGGGCGTGCGAATCCCGCACGGCACGGGGCTCGCGGGGCATTCCGACGCGGACGCCCTGATCCACGCCCTGTGCGACGCGCTCCTCGGCGCCTTGAATCTCGGCGACCTCGGCGAGCATTTTCCCGAGACGCCCGAGTGGAAGGGCGCCGCGAGCACGAAGATCCTCGGCGCGGTCGCCGGGATGGTCGAGCGGGCGGGCTATGCCCTTGTGAACGCCGATTGCGTCGTGAACGCCGAGGAGCCGAGGCTCGCCCCGCACCGCGCGGCGATGGCCCGGACGATCGCCGCGGCGCTCGGCGTCTATGCGGAATATATATCGATAAAGGCGACCCGGGGAGAAGGGCTCGGCCCCGTGGGGGAGAAGCGCGCGATCGCGGTCGAGGCGATCGTGCTTCTCGAGAAGGTCGGCTGACGCCCCGCCGCGGGACGACGGGGAAAGGGTTTTCGCGTGAAAGAAGTTCGCGTACGGTTCGCGCCGAGCCCGACGGGGCATCTCCACGTCGGGGGAGCGCGGACCGCGCTTTTCAACTGGCTCTTCGCGCGCCATGAGGGCGGGCGGTTCATTCTGCGCATCGAGGACACGGACGTCGAGCGGTCGAGCGCCGACCTCGAGTCCGGGATTCTCGATGACCTCATGTGGCTCGGCCTCGCCTGGGACGAGGGGCCGGATCGCGGCGGAGCGTACGGGCCATACCGGCAGTCGGAGCGCGTCGCGCGGTACCGCGAGGGGGCGGAGCGGCTCGTCGCGGAGGGCAGGGCGTACCCCTGCTTCTGCACGGAAGAGGAGCTTGAGCGGAAGAAGGAGGAACGCCGGCGCGCGAACCTCCCGCCGCAGTACGACGGGACGTGCCGGCGTCTCGACGACGCCGCGCGCGCGCGGAAGCGCACCGGGGGAGAGGCGGAAAGCGTGCGCTTCATCGTTCCTCCGGACTCCGAGCGGCGGCTCGACGATTTCGTCCGAGGCGAGGTCGTTTTTCCCGCCGGGATGGTCGGCGATTTCGTCATCCTGCGCTCGAACGGGCTTCCAACCTATAATTTCGCCGCCGCGATCGACGACGCGGCCATGGCGATCTCGCACGTGATCCGGGGGGAGGAGCACCTCTCGAACACGGTGCGGCAGATCATGATCTACGAGGCGCTCGGCCTCGAGCCGCCGCGGTTCGCCCACATCCCCCTCATCCTGGGCCTCGACCGTTCGAAGCTGAGCAAGCGCCACGGCGCTCCGAACGTCTGGGACTTCCACACGCGAGGCTATCCGGCGGAAGCGATCGTCAATTACCTCGCGTTTCTCGGCTGGTCGCCGCCCGGGGACCGCGAGATGCTCTCCCTCGACGAGCTCGTCGAGAAATTCAAGCTCGATCGCGTATCGTCTTCGCCGAGCATTTTCGACGAGGTGAAGCTGAACTGGTTTTCGGCCCAGTACGTGAAAAGAGGCGGCGCCCGGCGCTACCTCGATGAAGCGCTCCCCCATTTTCCCGAGGACGTGAGGGCCGCATACCCGCGCGAGCGGCTCGCGGAGATATTCGAGATACTGGCGGAGAATCTCCCGAGCTTCTCGCGAATCGTGGATGAAATAGCGCCCTTCAGACCCGGGATTCCCGCGCTCGCCGGAGAGGCGCGCGAGGCCGTCGCCGGCGCGCGGGAGCTCCTCTCGGCGAGCCTCGCCGCGCTGGGCGAGGGCGAGGAGTGGAGCGCGGCATCGATCGGCGGGCGCATCAAGGATCTGGGAGCGCGGCTTCAGGTCAAGGGAAAGGCGCTCTACATACCGATCCGCGCGGCCGTCACGGGATCTCTCCACGGCCCCGATCTTTCGCGAGTCATGGAGATCCGCGGCAGGGAGAGCGTGCTTCGGGCGATCCGCAGCGCGCTCGCCGGAATCGAGACACCATGAGTGATGCAAGAGAGGCGAAGGTGCGGACATGAAAGTAACGGTTCTCCTCGGCGGGGATTCGCCGGAGCGGGACGTTTCGCTCGCAAGCGGCGCCGCGATCCTGAAGGCGCTGCGCGCGGGAGGGCACGAGGCCCATGCGATCGATCCGGCGCTTCCGGCCGGTTCGAACGCGGAACCGCGGGCGGCGAAGATCGGCGAACGGCCGCCCGGCGACGTGGTGCCGCTCGCGGCCGGCGAGACGTTCGTGTGGCTGAACGCGAAGCCGGTCCGCTCCGCGGACGTGGTCTTCGTCGCGCTGCACGGAGGCGCGGGAGAGGACGGCACCGTCCAGGCGCTCCTCGAGACCGCCGGGATCGTCTACACGGGCTCCGGAATCCTCGCGAGCGCGCTCGCGATGAACAAGGATCGTTCGAAGGCGCTCTTCCGCGAGGCGAACGTCCAGACCGCCCCGCATCTTCTCCTCGACGCATCGTCGGAGAAGGAACGCGCGGGAGCGGGAGCGGCGGTCGTTCGCGCGTTCGGATATCCCGTCGTCGTAAAACCCAACTGCCAGGGCTCGAGCGTCGGATTCTCGTTCGTGCCCCGAGCGGAAGACCTCGACGAAGCGCTGCGGCTGGCGGGGTGCTTCGGCGACGAATGCGTCGTCGAGCGATACATACCGGGACGCGAGATCACGGCGGCGATCCTCGGGGGAGAGGCGCTTCCCCTCGTCGAGATCGTCCCCGAGGGGGGCTTCTACGATTACAAGCGGAAATATACGAAGGGGACGAGCCGCTACGTCGCTCCGGCGGAGCTCGACGCGAGGACGTCGGAGCGCATCCGGCGAGAGGCGGCGCTCGCCTATCGGGCGCTCGCCTGCAGGGATTACGCGAGGATCGATTTCAGATTGTCCGGGGAGGGAGAGCCGTACTGCCTCGAGGTCAACACGCTCCCCGGGATGACCGAGCTCAGCCTCGTTCCCATGGCGGCGAAGGCCGCCGGTCTGGGTTTCGAGGATCTCGTCGGCCGGATCGTGAGGGCGGCCGCGGCGAGGAAGAAATAGAACAAGGAGCTGATGATGGATCGCATTGAATCGTTGATGAAAGAATTCACCGAAGCGACCGGCGTCCCGGGTTTCGAGGGGGAGATCTTCTCGCTTCTGGAGCGCAATCTCGCCCCGGTCGCCGTCATCGAGAAGGACCGCCTCGGCTCGTGCATCGCGCGGCTCAAGGGGCGCGCGGATCGCCCGCGGATCATGCTCGCCGCGCACATGGACGAGGTCGGATTCATGGTGTCCCATTTCTCGGGATCGTTCGTGCGATTCAATCCACTCGGCGGATGGTGGTATCCGCGCATGATCGGGCTCCCCGTGAAGATACGCACCGCGAAGGGGGAGGTGGAGGGGGTCAAAAGGCAGTTAGTAAAAGACCCCACCTAACCTCCCCTTGTAAAGGGGAGGAATAAATCATATGAATCCAATTAAAATTACAATTAAATCAGAATTATTTTCTTTAATTATT
>JAPLKY010000224.1 GCA_026387805.1 Candidatus Krumholzibacteriia bacterium | reverse complement strand
ACGCGGTACGCGACGTCGAAATTCGCCTTGATCAACGCCCAGAGAAACACCCAGAAATAGCAGAACAGCCAGAAGAAGCGCCGCGGATGAAATACCCGGACGCCCTCATAGGGGAATATGTCCCCGAGCAGAAGCTCGGCGAGAAGCGCGATGACGACGCCGGCGAGCATCTCCTGCGGCGTGAACGACCACGTGAGGAGCAGCCAGATCGCGTAAATGATGAGAAAGTGAATGAAACGCTTCATTCTTTCACCCGCCGAGTATATATCCCATGTACGAAAGCTTGTCGAGAAGCGCGTCGCGCGCGGCCTGGAGGACGCTCTGGTCGATGAACGGATACGCGAGACCGAGGCCGATGCAGAGAACCGCGAGCACCACGAGCGGGAACGTCATGCCGAAGGGCGCTTCCTTGATATTCGCGAACCGCGCTGGGAGCTGCCCGAAAAGAACGAACCGCTGGAGCTTGATGAACGACAGCAGCGTCATGAAGGCGACGAGCACGGCGATCGCGCCGTACACGTAGTAGCTCGCCTGGATGAGCGCGACGATAATGATCAGCTTACTCCAGAAGCCGTTGAAGGGGGGCACGCCCGAGATCGAGAGCGACGCGATCGAGCAGGTCACGCTCGTCACCGGCATCTTCCGGATGAGGCCGCCCATCTCATAGCGGTTCCTTGTTCCCGTGCGGTACTCGAACGAGCCCGAACAGAGGAAGAGGAGCGACTTGAACACGGCATGGTTCACCATGTGATAGATCCCGCCGAAGAGCCCCATCGCGGCGATGGCCGGCGGCACGTTCGGATTGAGCCCGAGGCCGAGCCCGAGGGTGACGTAGCCCATCTGGCTGATCGAATGGTACGCGAGCATACGCTTGAAATCGGACTGGCCCACGGCGAGAAATACGCCGACCACCATCGAAAGCGCCCCGAGGAACATGAGAATGCTCGAAACCGCCTCGTTGGGGCCGATCACGTTGAACATGATGCGGGCGATCGCGTACACGCCGATCGCCTTGATGAGCACGCCCGAAAGCATCGCCGAGATCGGCGCCGGGGCGCTCGGGTGCGCGTCCGGCAGCCACGCGTGGAACGGCACCGTCGACGCCTTGAGGCCGAAGCCCATGATGAACATCGCGATGACGAAGGCGACCGCCTTGTTGATGCCGAGAATCTCGATCTGCCGCGCGAGGTCGGGCATGTTGAGGGTGCCCGTCATCGAATAGAGAAACGCGATGCCGAAGAGAATCACCGTGCTGGCGACGCTCCCGAGGATGAGATACTTGAACGACGCCTCGAGCTCCTCGTGCTCGCATCCGAAGCCGACGAGCGCGTAGGAGGCGATCGAGGCGATCTCGAGGAACACGTAAATGTTGAAGAGATCCCCCGTGATGACGACGCCGTTCATTCCCGTGAGCATGAGGAGAAAGAGCGAGTAGTATTTCGGCTTCGCCGTGTACGTCGTCATGTACTTGATCGAGTAGATGATCGAGAGAAACGCGATGACGTTGACGATGACGAGCATGAGCGAGCTCAACCCGTCCGAGACGAGCAGGATGCCCCACGGCGCCGGGAATCCGCCGACCCGGTACGCGAACGGCTGCTCGAATACCGTGAGTACCGCGAGGACGGCGAGCGTCCCCGCCGCGAGAAAAGCGATGTAATCGGCCGCCTTCTTGTTGATCTTCGTCACGAGAAGGTTGAAGAAGGCCGCCGCGAGCGGGAGCGCGGTGAATAGCGGATATGTCGTCTGCATCGTCACTGCGTCTCGATCCTCTCTACCCTTTGAGCCTGTTGATTTCGCTCATGTCGAACGTCTTGTACTTCTCGTACAACCGCAGGCATATCGACGTCATGAGCGAGAGCACGCCGAGACCGATCACGATGGAGGTCAAAACCAGCGCCTGCGGCAGCGGATCGACCCCGTACTCGGCGAGCTCCTGTATGGTCATGTTCTTGAACATGATCGGGGCGATGCCCTTGGCGCGATACCCTATGATGATGATGAACAGGTTGATCGCGTAGTCGGTGATCGTGAGCCCGATGATCTTCTTGATGATGTTCTTCTTGGCGATTAGGCAGTACACGCCCATCACGAAAAGCACGAGGGTGAGAAAATAGAGAATCATGGCGTGCAGCTCCCTTTCCTATTCTTCCTCTTCCGCCTCTTCCACGAGCTTCGAAACGAACCGTCCGAATATCGAGAGGGCGAGGAATATCGCAAAGAGCGACGAGGTCACCTTGAGCCCGATGAGGATGTTGTACAGCGGGATCACGCCTGCGCTCACGAGATCGAACGGTTTCCCGTGCGGCGGAAAATTCAGGAAGAAATACCCGAACGCCATTCCCACGAGCGGCACCGCGACGAAGAGAAACGCGCAGCTGTTATCGATGATCGAGGCCGCCCGGTCGCTCATCTTGGCGAGCGCGACCTCCTTCCCGAAGGCCAGCGTCAGGAGGACGTACCCGCAGGCGAGAATCGTGCCGCCCGCGAACCCGCCCCCCGGGGTGAGGTGGCCGTATATGATGATGTACCATCCGAACATGAAGACGATCCCCATGGCGAACCGGACCACCGTCTTGACGACGGGGGTCATGCCTTTCGGGTTCTCGCTGCTTATGAGTTCCGGTTTCGTCGCCATTCGCTACTCCCTGAGATCCCCGTAATCCTCGCGAATCTCCGCTTCGGACAGGATGCCGACCTTTTCGGTATCCGCTTCCGTTCTCCGTTTGCGGCCGCGGCGCCGCAGAATAACGAACGAGCCCAGGATCGAGACGAAGATCACCGTCGCCTCGCCGAGCGTGTCATATCCCCGGAAGTCGAGGATGATGGCGGCCACGACGTTCGCGGCCCCCGTCTTCTGGAGGCCGGTCTGCAGGTACTCCTTCGAGACCCTCATGAGCGGTTGCCCGAACGGCGGGAGCTCCTGCACGGCGAGAAACGCGAAGACGAGGAAGAGGCCGAAAAAGATGAGGCTCGAGACGACCGCAAACGTGTCCCAATGGGCCTCGATGGCCGTGTTGTCTATCGTAATGGTGGCGCGGATCAGGATCACCAGGATGAGAATCTCCACGACCACCTGCGTGATCGCGATGTCGGGTGCCCCGAGCATGAGGAACGCGATGCTGACCGCCGCGCCGACGATGCCGCACGAGATGACTGACGAGAGAAGGTTCTTCGTCTCGATGGCAATGATCGACCCGACGATCATGAATATCAGAAGAACGAATAGAAATGTCTCAACCATCCAGCCGCCTCGCCGTTACAGCTTGAAGATCAATATGAACGACAGAACGCCGAGCCCGATCACGATCCACGAAAGATACGTGGAGAGATTCCCGTTGTGAAGCATCCGGAGCACCTGGACGAAGCTGTCGCCGAGCTTGCCGAAGAAGTTGTATCCGTCCAGAGCGCCCTTTTCCCCGTCCTTGAACAGCGTCTTGATCGCGGGGCCGAGATCGTCGGTGACCGTTTTATAGAACTGCGTGCCGGGATACCGGATCTCGTCGTTGTCCATGACGTTCCCGCCGATCCAGACGTTCTCCTCGATGCGGTACGCCTGCCTGCCGCTGAAAACATAGATCAGGAGGCCGAGAATCACACCCACGACGATGAGAGCGGTCGCCGCGCCGGGGCTCCAGAAGCCGTCGGTCGGAATCGTCATGATGTTGCCCGAAACGACGTGCGCCGCCGTGCCCCCCGTCACGACCGGAACGACGAACTTCTCGAGCGGATACCCCGCGAATATGCCGAAGAGGACGCAGAGAATCGCGAGGAACACCATCGGAAGCTGCATCGTGAAATCGACCTCTTTCACCCTTTCGAAGCGCTCGGGGCGCCGTCCGAGGAACACCGAATGCAGCACCTTCACGAAAGAGGCGAGCGTCAGGGCGCTTCCGAATATCGCGACGATAAGGAATATCACGTGCCGGCTCTCGAGCATTCCCTGGTAGATGAGCCACTTCGAGGCGAACCCGTTGAGCGGCGGAACGCCGGAGATCGAGAGCGCGGCGATGGTCATCGAAACGAAGGTCACCGGCATGAGACGCGCGAGCCCGCCGAGGTCCTCGAGCTCCGTCGTGCCGGTTCGCTTCTCGATCGCGCCTGCGCCGAAGAAGAGGGCGCTCTTGTAGATCGCGTTGTTGATCATGTGGAAGAGGCCCCCCACGATCGCGATCGGGATTCCGCTCCCGACGCCGAGCACCATGTAGCCGACCTGGCTCACCGCGTGGAACGAGAGGAGCTTCTTGAGGTTGTGCTGCACGAGCGCCATGAGGACCGCGAACATGATCGTCACGGCGCCGACGATCATCATGAGCATCGAAAGCGCCGATCCGGGCTGAATGGAGAAGATGTCCATCGATATGCGGGCGAGGAGATAGATGCCGAGCAGCTTGTCGAGCGCCGCCGGCAGGTACGCCATGATCGACGCCGGCGTCGAGATCGCGATCGCGGG
>JAPLKY010000225.1 GCA_026387805.1 Candidatus Krumholzibacteriia bacterium | reverse complement strand
GGGAAGGCTTACGTGTATTCGGGCGACGGAAAATTCGCCGAGACGGACGTTCCCGCCGATCTCAAGGGCAAGGCCGATGCGGCGCTCCAGAGGCTCGTCGATTTCGCCGCCGAGGCGGATGATTCTCTCCTCGAGAAGTTTCTCGGAGGCGAGAAGCTCTCCGACGAGGAGCTGCGCAAGGGGCTCGCCGCCGGGTGCATCGCCGGAACGCTCGTCCCGCTCTACGTCGCCTCCGCCGCGAAGAATATCGGAGTCCACCAGTTCATGGAATCGATCGTCGCGATGCTCCCGTCGCCGGCCTGGCGATCGGAGATCGATGCGAAGGATCCCGGTTCGGGCGCGGCGACGAAGGTGAAGACCGGTCCCGGCGCGCCGTCATCGGTGTTTGTATTCAAGTTCGTGTCCGAGAAGAACGTCGGGGATCTTTCCTATTTCAGGGTTTTCGGCGGCGAGGTAGCCGTCGGAAAGGATCTGCACAACGCGAACATCGACACGGCCGAGCGCATGGGCCAGCTCTTTTTCATCCAGGGCAGGAACAGGGTCGATACCGAATCGGTCGAGGCGGGGGACATCGGGGCCGCGGTGAAGCTGAAAGCGACGCGCATGGGGCATACGCTCTGCGATAAGGCACATGCGGTCATGATCCCCGACGTCGCGTATCCGGAACCGACGCTCACGACCGCGATCGCCGCCAAGGTCAAGGGGGAAGAGGACAAGGTGGCGACCGGGCTCGCCAAGCTCAAGGAGGAGGATCCGACCTTCAAGCTCGATCTCGATCCCGAGCTCAGGCAGATGCTCCTCTCGGGCCAGGGAGAGCTTCACCTCGACGTGCTTCTCGCGCGGCTCAAGAGGAAGTCGCTCGTCGAGGTCGAGATGACGGTGCCGAAGATACCGTACCGGGAGACGATCACGGCGAAGGCCGAGGCCCAGGGCAAGTACAAGAAGCAGAGCGGCGGCCGCGGGCAGTACGGCGATTGTTGGCTCAGGCTCGAGCCGCTCCCGCGGAGCGGCGGGTTCGAGTTCGTCGACGAGGTCGTCGGCGGCACCGTTCCCGGGAAGTATATCCCCGCGGTTGAAAAGGGCGTGCGGGAAGCCATGAAGGAAGGCGTTCTCGCCGGCTACACCGTGATGGACGTCAGGGTCGCGATCTACTACGGCTCCTATCATGCGGTCGACTCATCCGACAACGCGTTCAAGGTCGCGGGCTCCCTCGGCTTCAAGGCGGCGGTGCTCAAGGCGAAGCCGGTCATACTCGAGCCCATTATGAACGTCGAGGTGTTCGTGCCGGGCGATTTCATGGGGGACGTCATGGGCGATCTCTCGTCGCGCCGCGGCAAGATACAGGGAATGGAGCAGGAGGGCGTCGGGCAGAAGATCAAGGCGCAGGTTCCCCTCGCGGAGCTCCACCGGTACTCGACGTCGCTCCGTTCGATGACCCAGGGACGAGGAGTGCATCATCAGGAATTCTCGCATTACGAGGAAGTGCCTCACGAAGTCGCGCAGAAGCTCATCGCGGCTGCCGAGGCGGCGAAGACGGAGGCCAATTAACATTCCTGTTCAAGGAGGCGTTTCGTGTCGGGGCATTCGAAATGGGCTACCATAAAGAGGAAAAAGGCTAAGGTCGACGCCCAGCGGGGCAAGATCTTCACGAAGCTCATCAGGGAAATCCTGACCTCCGCCCGCGAGGGAGGCGGCGATCAGGAGAACAACGCGCGTCTCAGGACGGCGGTGCAGAGCGCTCGCGAGAGCAACATGCCCTACGAGAACATCGAGCGCGCGATCAAGCGCGGCACCGGCGAGTTGGACGGCGTGAGCTACGAAACGGCCACGTTCGAAGGATACGCGCCGGGCGGAATCGCGATCCTCGTCATCACGCTCACCGACAATCGCAACCGCACGAGCTCGGAGATCCGCCACCTCTTCACGCGGCACGGCGGACACATGACCGAGCCGAACTCCGTTTCGTACATGTTCGAGAAAAAGGGAGTGATCGTCGTCGAGGGCACGCAGACGAGCGAGGACAAGCTGTTCGAGCTCGCGCTCGACAATGGCGCCGACGACGTGCGCTCCGAGGGAGGCTCGTTCGAAATCGTATGTCCCCCCGACGCGTTCGAATCGCTGCGCGCGAAGCTGCAGGAGGCGAAGATCCCCTACCAGATGGCGGAGCTCGCGCTCTATCCGAAGACGGCGGTCAAGCTCGAACGCGACGCCGCGGTGAAGGTTCTCAAGCTCGTGAGCTCCCTCGAGGATCTCGACGACGTCCAGAACGTGGCCGGCAATTTCGACATCTCTGACGAGATACTGAAGGCTATCGAAGGGGAGCTCGGTTGATCGGGGATCCCCGCGAGGTGACCGCGTGTCCCTGACCATCGGCATCGATCCGGGGAGCCGGATAACCGGCTACGGGCTCGTGGATCTTCGCGGGCGCGATATCGTGTTCATCGGATCGGGCATCATCAGGGCGGGCGATTCGAAACCGATCGAGCAGCGCCTCCTCGCGATCAAACGGGCGCTCGACGCCGTGATACAGCGCTACCATCCGACGGCGCTCGCCGTGGAAGAAATCTTCATGGCAAAGAATCCCAAGAGTACGCTCACGCTCGGACAGGCCAGGGGCATCGCGCTCCTCGCCGCCGCGGAGGCGGGCATCCCGATCTTCGAATACTCGTCGCGCGAGGTCAAGAGCAGCGTCACGGGCGCGGGAGGGGCGCACAAGAGCCAGGTCGCCGCGATGGTGGGACGGCTCATGCGGCTCGATCACGAGCCGGAGACGGAGGACGAAACGGACGCCCTCGCCGTCGCGTTCTGTCACGCGGCCCGCTCCGGGGATATCCGGAGGTCCGCGACATGATCTCTTCGATCGAGGGAATCCTGCGCGCCAGGGACGGGAACCGAATCGTCGTCGAAATCGGCGGTGTCGGCTTCGAGGTGTCGGTGCCCCTGCGCGTCGCCGAGTCCCTCGGGGACGAGGGAGAGC
>JAPLKY010000403.1 GCA_026387805.1 Candidatus Krumholzibacteriia bacterium | reverse complement strand
TCCCCTCGAGCTCCGACACATCAACCGGCTTGGTCAAATACGCAGCGGCTCCGGAGGCCAGCATGCGGCTCTTCACATCCGGAGAGGTCTCCTGCGTGACAACCACCACCGGGCACTTATATTCGGGGCGAGATTTCAGATCGGCGAGAAGTGCCTGGCCTTCGAGCTCATCGGTCGTTCCCAGAAAGCGCGGGAGCTTGAGATCGAGAAGAACGAGCCGCGGAACTCGCGCGCGAAGATATTTGATTGCCTCTTTTCCGGACCTCGCGATGCGCACCGCGAGCGGGGCCCGCCAGTACCTCAAGAGATCGGCGACGAATTCCTCGTCGTCATCCACTATCAGGATTTCAGAAACATGTTTCATGATACCCCCCGGTGCTCGCTTCATTTGCGAAGGAGCGACCCGACTCGTCGGGTCTGCTCCTTCAGCCGCTCCTACCAAGAATCCATAATCATCCAATTGCATCGATCATTCCGGGTCTTTCCGCTCGTTCAGAATTCCCGCGCGACGGCGTCAATAGATTGCAGTGCAATATATTGCGCCGTTCGCTATGGCCGATATCCATGCGGGTGAATCTGACTCCAGGCAACCGCCGTTACGGTCATCAAAGGCAGCAGTCGGCTGTAACAGCTGCAGCGCAAGCAGGTAACTTTTGTTACGGAATTGCTCAGAAATGGAAACGCTGGTTTCCAAAAAGGCGAGACACTCGAAGCATCTATCCTGAGAGCGAAACCCGAGACTGCGCCGTCAGTCTCCGATATCCTTCATGATCTTCTGCAGACCCTGGCGCGAGATATTCATTCGTTTCGCGGTCTCATTCACGTCTCCATTACAGGAAGCGAGCACGCGCGCCAGGTACGCCCGCTGAAATCGTTGAACCATCTCGCGCTTTGCCGATGGATAGTCCATCTCGAAGAGATCGGCCTCCGTGCTCCCCTCGGGACCGGCGTCCCGGCCGAGAGCCGAAGCGCCTAAATCGCCGATGACCAAACAGATCATCCGGTTCTCGAGCTCCCGCACGTTTCCCGGCCAATCCTCCGAGCAGAGCTTCGATATTTCGTCGTCGCTCACCGGCGGCATCGGTCTGCCCAGCTCCCGGGATTTCCTTCGGAGAAAGTAGCGCGCGAGGAGCGGGATGTCCCCGCGGCGTTCCCGCAGCGGCGGCACCGTTATCAGGTGCGTGCTGAAACGGAAGTAGAGATCCTTCCTGAAGGCTCCCGTGTCGACGGCTTCCTGCAGGTTCCGGTTCGTCGAGGCAAGCAGCTTGCCCCTGAATCGCATCTTCCTCGAGCTTCCGAGCCTCTCGAACTCCCGCTGCTCGATCACCCTCAGCAGCTTGGCCTGGAGCGAAGAATCGATCTCCGTGATCTCGTCGAGGAAGAGGATTCCATCGCCCGCTCGCTCGAACAGGCCCGGCACCGTCTGCACCGCGCCCGTGAAGGCCCCGCGTTCGCTTCCAAACAGTTTCGATTCGAATAGATCTTTCGATACCTCGGTGCTGTTGAACCCGATAAAGGGATCGTTCGGCGAGTACCGCTTATGGATTTCCCGGGCGACGACCTCCTTGCCGGTTCCCGTCTCTCCATGGATGAGCACTGGCATTGCGGTCCGGGCGGCATGCTCGATCCGGCGTCCGAGCTCCAGCATCGGCGGGCTCTCGCCCACCATCTCTCCGCGAATCTCGTCGACCTCGTCCCGCAGGGCCCTGTTGACCCGCGACAGATGCTGATCGCCGATCGCTTTCAATATTCTGCACTCGAGATCCGCCATGTTCGGACATTTGTTGATATAGTCGGCGGCGCCTTTTTTCAAAGCCGCTACAATTGAATCCGGAGAGTTGTCGTCCGTCACCATGATGACGGGAACGGCTGGATCGATCGCCCGGAACTTCTCGAGGAGCTCGAGCCCGTCGATTCTTTTGCCGAGATTGAGATCGAGGAGAACGACGTCAAAGGCTGAAGCCTGAAACACCTTGAGCGCTTCCTCGACGGATCGCGCCGATTCCACGTCGTATCGCTTGCTCATGAGGGCGCTCAGAGTTCTCAGGAAGTCTGCCTCATCATCGACGATAAAAACGCGATGCCGCTCGTCAACCATCGACCACCTCGTTCACGCTTTCCTGAGGATAATCCGAAACGTCGTTCCGCGATCGGGCGCGCTCTCCTGAACGAATATCTTCCCTCCGAACTTCGCGAGCTCCTCGCGCGAGTAATGGAGCCCGAATCCACCCCCCTCCTTCGTCGTGACGGCGCGCTCGAATATTCGCTCCCAATCCTCTTTCCTCATGCCGGCGCCGCCGTCCTTGACGTCGATCAACAGATACGCGCCCTCGCCGCGCAGAAAGATCTCCAGGCTCCGGCCTTCTCCATGCTCCATTGCCGCAATGGCGTTGGATATCAAGTTGTCTAATACCTTCTCGAAGAGAAGAGGCGATACAAATGCCGCATCGTCGAAGCTGTCGATAACATGAAGCTTCGGCTCGATTCCCATGGCGTGGAGCGTTCCGAGATTTCCATCGAGCGCCCTTCCGATGGACTCTGCCGTCCGAGCGCGAAAGACAGTGCGCATATGCGCTCGAAGAGCCGAGACTCTCGTATCGATCTCCTGAAGAATCGACAAGGCCGCGGCCGCTCTCTTCGACTGATCCTCCGGCGCGCCCGGATCGTCCGCCGCCATGAGCGCTCCAAGCGAGCCCGATGCCAGAGTCGCCGATTCGAAAAGCGATTTCGGGGTCTTAATCGGAACCTTCGCCTTCCGGGCGAGAATCATGATGTGCTTCAGATCTGCCACGACGGTTCCGCGAAACGACTCCACGAGGCTTTCGAATTCGTCCGGCCCTTCATCCGCCAGATCCTTTCTGCGGTCCCAGTTGACCAGCCGGAACTGCAGCCTCCGAAGAATCGCGAGCGATGAGCCGCCATGTTCGAATGCGGACAATCCGACGAGGAGATCGTGATACGCCTCATCGGAGAACGCGAGGTTCGAGGATCGCTTCGACGCGCGCACTCTCGAGAGACTGAACAGGTACGTTCCCATGAACCCGGCCAGAATCCCTATGAATGCGAACAGCCAAGGCTCCTTGCCGAGAGCCTTCGCCTCCTTTTCAAGCTCAAAGATTCTGACGACACCCTTATCGATGCCCTCGGCAACGATGTATCTCCTGCCCTCCGCCGTCGCAACAGCCAGTATCGGCGTGGCATTGATGTCTTTTTCCGCGATCAAGCGTCCTTCATCGTTCCGTATGAGTATCTCCGTCGCGCCGCGACATACGATTTCCTTGTTGCCGTCGCCATTGAGATCCCGCACGTCGATAACGCCGTCGCCTATCGTATTCTGCCGCGCATCGGGAGAGGTGCGAATCAGCCGCAGCCTATTGTCGAGGATATAGAGCCTCCCGTCCTGCGCGCCGGCGATGATTTCCGGCACGTTGTCTCCATCGAGATCCGCGGCACAAAAACCCGCTACGCCGGAACCGAGCGCCGCCTGCCGGACCATGTGGCCGTCCGAGCTGTCGAGCACCGCGATACTCCAGAGATCCTCCACCCTCTTCAGCCTGCGTTCGCCGTCCTCGAACTTGCGAGACACGATGATCTCGTCGTGTCCATCTGCGTCGAGATCCGCGAGTCTCACGTTATTCCACGTATACGCGCCCGACGTCCGGGTCTTCCAAAGCAGACGATTGTAGCCCTTGAAACAGAATATGTACGCCACGCTATCGGCCGTGCCGTTGCACGAAGTGCCGTTACACGGAGCGAAGGTCGAAACCACGACGAGAGGCGTGTCGTTCGGGACGGAGAGAAATCCGCCTCCCGTGGGCGTCGGCCCCATATCGTACTTCCAGAGATCCACCGCCGGATTCGGCCGACATACGAAGAGCGAACGGCAGTACAGGCCGGAATAGTTGCAGTTCAGATCGATGAACGCCTCCTGTGCCGAATCGCCGTCCGCATCGACCGCGCCGAAGACCTCAGCGGAACCGATCTCGAATGACTTGAGCTTCTTCTGATCCGGGAAGAACGGCCCACGTTTGAACAGCGGCACCGATGCATTCCTCGCGTGCCAATCGTGGCAGGTAAGATAGAGGCCTTCCGGACGGATCGTCTGCACGAAAAACTCCGGGCAGCCGTCCCCGGTCACGTCGGCAAGGCCCATCGTCCGCCCGTCTTCGTACGGATAGACCAGCGAGCCGGAAATCCGGAGGGCGCCCTCGCCTATTCCATAGCGTATCAGTTCGTTCCCTGCGTCAAGGATGAGCTCGTCGTTTCCATCGAAATCGGTGTCGCTGATGAAGAAGCCACGATCGCTCCGAACGGGCTGCGCGGCTCTCTCAATCAAGCTGTAAGGCAGGGATAAGGTAACGATATAGATAAGCAGGCAGAGGAGAGCGGCGGCAAGAATTAGAACTATTGCGGATTTCCGCATAAGACCCCGAGCCTCCGGACGATGTCATGGAGCCCCGACCGCAAAACCCTCAGCGGTAGTCTATCTGCGAATAGTCGCTCACGTTGACGCTTCCCTTGCGGCCGGTGACCTCGGCGAAGGCCCCCACGACCGATCCCTCGAGGATGACGTTCTCGATGACGGACTCCTCGTTCAGAATCGAATTCTCGATGATTGAGTTGCGGATCTCGCACCCCCTCGCGACCGAAACGTAGGGCCCGATGATCGAATTCGCGATCGAGCTCCCCTTGTCGATCGAGCAGGGCGGGATGATGATGCACCCGTCGCGCTTCCCCCCGGTCTTCGCGTCTTCGAGGAGGATGCGGTTCGTCTCGAGGAGCGTCTCGACCTTCCCGCAATCGTACCAGCCGTCGATGTGGTACGGGTGAAATTCGGCTCCCCCGTCGATCATGAGCTGGAGAGCGTCGGTGATCTGGTATTCCCCCTTGGTCATGACCTTTCGGTCGATGATCTCCGCGCACGCCTTGAAGAGCGGCGTCGAGTCCTTGAAATAGTAGAGTCCGATGAGGGCGAGGTTGCCCTTCGGATGCTCGGGCTTCTCGACGATCTTCCGAACGATCCCCTTCTCGACCTCGCAGATTCCGAATCGCGTGGGGTCGGCGACCTCGCGGACCCCGAGCACGCTGCCGCCGGCCTTCGGGATGCGCGTGAAATCGGTCTTGATGATCGTGTCGCCGAGAATGATGATGAGCTCGCTCCCGTCCGCGTACTCGCGGGCGAGGGAGACGGCGTGCGCGATCCCCTTCTGCTCCGTCTGCTCGACAAAGGTGATGGGAACCTTGTAGACGGTCGTGAGGTACTCGCGGATGAGATCCCCCTTGTAGCCGATGATGGGGATGAGGTCCTTGACCCCCATGCCGAGAAGACTATCGACGATGTGACCGAGAATCGGCTTTCCCGCGACGTTGAGAAGCGCCTTCGGAATATTGAGCGTGTGGGGCCTCAGCCGCTTTCCGATTCCCGCCACCGGTATGATCGCCTTCATGCATCCTCCATCTTGAGCTCGTCCTTGATACGCTCGATCTTCTCGATCGGCGTCGGATCCTTCCCGTATTCGACCGCGAGATATATGCTCGTGAAATCTCCGAGGAGAATGATCGAGAGAAGACGCGCGAGACGCCCTTCGCGCCCCGGATCTCCCTCGCTCTCGATGAGAATCGCGCCGCCCGCGAGCGGTTCGAGCATCCGGTACGCCGCCTCCATCCCTCGCTGGACGCGCGGATGATCGTCGACGTCCCGGAGCATGATGAGAAAGAAATCGCTCCTGAGACGCTCGGGACACTCCCAGCCCATGATCTCGTTGTGGCCGAGCTCGGGGAAATTGTTCGAGAAGGCCATGCTCTTCGCGTTTTCGTTGAGCTGGCATTTCCAGCGGTACGCCGTGGAATGCAGGAGCCCGTCGCCGCAGTACATGAGCGGCGTTTTTCCGTACAGGCGCTTCGCGAGCTGGAACGCGCGGCTCTCGACGGGATCCCCCTCGAGGGAATACTTCTCGACGAGCTTGCGGCTCCTGCGAACCGCCGAATCCACTTCCTCGTCGGCGACCGCGCAGGCGCCCCACTTCGAAGCGAGCGCGAGGAGCGGCGTGAACAGATATCCGAGCGCGGCGCGGGGAGGCATTCCCCCGGGAACGCGCAGCACGCGCACGCCGGCCGCGTCCGCCTCTTCGGCCAGCGCGCCGCCGGACGTGATGACGACCGTCGGGCACTTGCGCATGAGGGCGTTCTGGAAGCAGCTCAAGGTCTCCTCGGTATTGCCGCTGTAGCTGACGCAAACGACGGCGGTCGATGCATCGGCGAAGGCGGGCAGGGCATAGCCCGATTCGAGGATGATCGGCACGGATGCGTCGGCGCGGATCATGTCGAGCAGCAGCTTCCCCCCGATCGCCGATCCCCCCATTCCGCAGAGTATGATGGGCGCCTTTCGCTTCGCCGGCGTCGCCTTGAACGATTTCATCATGCGCCAGGCTTCCTCGATGTGATCGGGCATATGCATCGCGAGATCGAGCATCTTGCTCGCGTCGACGCGGTAATGCCTCGCGAAATCCTCTTGGCTCATGCACCGGCCTCCGGGTGAAATTCCTTGAGCTCGGACCGCTTTTCGTGGATGAAGCGGTCGATCAGCTCGCGAACCTCCAGCGCAGTCCCCATCGTGAGCGCTTTGCGGACGAGGGATCGCGTTTCATCATAGGTGACCGACCGGACGATCTTCTTGATGGTCGGAATGAGATACGATCCGGCGCTGAACTCGTCGAGACCGAGCCCGAGAAGAAGGAGCGCGCCGTGAATATTTCCGGGCATCTCGCCGCAGATGCCGACCCATATCTTGTTCTTGTGCGCTGCCGCGACCGTATCGCGGAGCATCCGGAGAATGCTCGGATGGAGCGGATCGTACAGGTAGGAGATCTTCGCGTTGCCCCGATCGACCGCCAGCGTATACTGGATGAGGTCGTTCGTCCCGATGCTGAAGAAGTCGACTTCGCGGGCGAGAAGGTCCGCGATGGCGACCGCCGAGGGGGTTTCGATCATGACGCCGATTTCCGTGTTTTCGCCGATCTGGTAGCGCTGCCGCTTGAGATCCTCCTTGACCTCCTCGCAGATCTCCTTCGCGAGGCGCACTTCGTCGATCACGGTGACCATGGGAAACATGATCCG
>JAPLKY010000097.1 GCA_026387805.1 Candidatus Krumholzibacteriia bacterium | reverse complement strand
CCGGAAGGCGATGGAATCGGCGGAAGCGCGGGCGGTCCGTCCCGGGGAACGCGCCGGAACGCCGACCGCGGCGGCGCTCGCTGCGGATTTCCGCGTGCCCGGTCTCGAAGAGGCGTTTTCGCTCGTGTTCGCTTCGCTCGGCGAGGAGCGTTCGGGTCAGCTCGATATGGGACGCGCCGTGCGGAAGGTTCTCGCCGAGGGAGGGGTCGCGCTCGTCGAAGCGGGTACCGGCACGGGAAAATCTCTCGGATACCTCATTCCCTCGGTCCTGCATTCCCTGGAAACGGGGGAGCGGGTCGTCGTTTCGACGCATACGAGGAATCTCCAGGATCAGCTCTTCCGGAAGGAGATGAGCATCCTCGAGGCGGCTCTCTCCGTCGATGCGAACGCGGCGAGGCTGCTCGGCAGGGACAACTATCTCTGCACGAAACGCGTGATTGCCCACGCATCGAGCCTGGCCGGAGAGACATGCGCTCCGGCTCTCGCGTTCGCCCTGTTCGTCTCGTGTGCCGAGGGAGGGACGCTCGATGCGCTCGGAGCCCTTCCCGGAGGCGTCGACTCGCGGGCGCTCGCGGCGCCGTCGCGCTGTCCGATGAACGCATGCGCCTTCGCCGGACGGTGCCCGCTCGTCAGGGCGCGCGCGCACGCCCGGGAGGCGCGCATCCTTTTCGTGAACCACGCGTTGCTCTTCACCGATTACCGCCAGGGGGGCTCGGTCCTCGGCCCGTACTCGCGAGTCATCTTCGACGAGGCGCACCATCTCGAAAGGTGCGTCATCGAGAATCTCTCGGTAAAGGCGTCGCGCGATGACGTCAGGCGCATTCTCGAGCCCCTGCGGCTCGCGGACGCGAGGGACGACTCGTGGAAGCTGCTCTCGCACGAGCTCGAATCCTCGGTAGAGGCGCTCGGCGCGAAGTCGCTCAGGAGGAACGTCGCGCGGGCCTCGCGGGATCTCGAGAAGGCATACGCGGAGCTTTTCGCCGGGATGCCGGACACCCTGAGCGCCGGGGGAAGATCGGCCAGGTCGACAAGAACCCGCTATGTGGACGGGGGTGAAACCTTCGCCGACGCGCGAGATATGCTTGCTGCCATATATTTCAATATCAATAAGATAATTGAGTTACTTAAACCAATACCTAATACCGGATTGTCCGCGGATCTCGAGGCGATGCAGCAGGAGGCAGGCTTTGCGATCGAGGAGCTTGCGACGCTCGCCGAGGGCTTGAGGTTCCTCTCGGCCGCGAGCGGAGAGGACTCGGTCTTCTGGCTCGATTGGGGTTCCGACGGGGCGCTCAGGGAGATATGCGGATCGCCGCTCGAGGTGGACCGCTCCTTTGCCGATTATCTCGAGGGAATCCTCGGCTCGGCCGTCTTCACCTCGGCGACCCTCTCCCAAAACGCGAGCTTCGCGCTGCTCAAGGATCGGCTCGGCATGAAGTTTCTCGCCTCGAAACCCCGCGAGATCATCATTCCGTCGCCGTTTCCGTTCGATGAGAACTGCCTCGTGCTCGTCGTTTCCGGTCTCGGCGATCCGAATCACGACGGCTTCGCCGCGCCGGTCGCGGAGCTCGTCGCCGGGCTCGCCGCCGGGATCGGCCGCAGGACGATGGTGCTCTTCACCTCGTATCGTCTCTGCCGTTCCGTCGCGGAAGCGCTCGCGAGGAACGGCATCGAACGACCCGTCCTCGTGCAGGGGGCGGGAGAGAGCAGAGAAGCCCTGTCAGGCAAGCTGCGAAGGCATGAAGGGGGAGTGCTTCTCGGCGTGGCGAGCTTCTGGGAAGGGGTCGATTTTCCCGGGGAAGAGCTCGAGGTCCTCGTTATCCCGAAGATTCCGTTCCCGGTCCCCGCGGAGCCGATTGTCGAGGCCCGATCGCAGAGGCTCGCGTCTCTCGGCGAGGATCCGTTCGAGAAGCTCTTTCTGCCCGAGGCGATTCTCCGCATGAGGCAGGGATCCGGGCGCCTGATCAGGCGCATGAACGACCGCGGCGTCATCGTGATACTCGATTCGCGCCTGGGGGCCAGGCCGTATGGGGGGACGATTCTCTCGTCGCTCCCGTCGAGGAACATCGAGCACGTGACGATCGGGGAGTGCGTCGAGCGCGCCGCGCGGTGGTTCGCCGGCGCCTGAGAACGCGCTTTGGGGTTGCCCGGCCGGAGCAAAAGCCGTATC
>JAPLKY010000101.1 GCA_026387805.1 Candidatus Krumholzibacteriia bacterium | reverse complement strand
GGAGGCGCGTTTCTACCGGATTTTCAGGCAGCCGAAGTACCGCCGCGATTTTCTGCGCCGCGACGTCCTGGCGATCGAATCGTTCTACCGCATGAACGGATTCTTCGAGGCGCGGGTGACGATCGAGTCGGTCGTGCCGGATAAGGGATCCCGTTCGGTGAAGATACGGATCATGGTCAACGAGGGACCGCAATCCGTCGTGCGCGCGCTCCGCTTCGCCGGGCAGGATCTCATACCCGAGGCGGATCTCCGGAAGGGCCTCAAGCTTGTCCCCGGGGCCCCCTACAATCCTAACCTCCTCGAAACCGATCGATACGTTCTCTTGAGCAAATTTTTCAAGAACGGATACCTCGGATCGAAGGTGGCGCGAGAGGTCCGCGTGGATTCGACGGACGTCGACATCGATTGGGCGATCGCGGCCGGCGATCCCATCCGCATTCGCGACACGCGCGTCTCGGGAACGCGCGCGGTGCGCGAGAATCTCGTGCGACGGGAGCTCATTCTCGAGCGGGGAGAGCTCTTCATGGAAAAGAACGTGGTCGAGAGCACGCAGAACCTTTACGACACGGGCTACTTCAGCTCGGTCGAGATCGAACCGGATTCCCTCGACCTCGTGCGGCGGGAAGTCGATCTGGTCGTCAAGGTGCGCGAGCGCAAGATGGGATACGTCGAAGGCGGCGTCGGCGCCGGGAACGTGTATGGAAACCGTCTCTTCGGCGAATGGGGGCAGCGGAACGTTTTCGGGACGGGAAACGTCTTTTCGCTCAAATCCTCGTATGCGTTTCGGCTCTTTCCGAACAACGATTATTCCGTGAAGCGAATCGACTTCAGAAGCAAGTATATGAGGCAGGAGGGGGAGCTCGGATTTCCCCACGTTCTCGGGACGTGGAACACGTTCTCAATCGGCGCGTTCTATGAACGGGACGCGACGGTCGAGCCGATCATCATCAAGGATCTCGGCNNNCGCCGCTTTTCGAGGCAGACGTCGCTTCTCCTCGGGTATTCGATCGAGCGGATCCAGCGGCTCGAGGTCGAGGAGGAGAAATCGCGTTCCCGGAGACGCGCGTTCGATGCGACGTTTTCCCGCGATACGAGAGACTTCTATTTCAATCCGCAGCGGGGAACGTACACTACGGGAGAAGGGCGTTTCACCGGCGGTCTCCTCGGCGGCGAAGACAACTACTATTCTCTCGTCGGATCGGTGCGGCGCTACGCGCTGCTGGGGCGAGGAAGCGTCTTCGCCTGGCGCGTGCGCGCGGGCTACGCCGACGCGTTCGGCGCCTCGAGCGAAACGGGGGTTCCGATCGAAAGCCGGTTCTTCGCCGGCGGCGGGAACTCGGTGAGGGGATACCGGGAGAACTCCCTCGGACCGCTCGGCTCCAACCTCGAACCGCAGGGAGGCAGGGTCATGCTTCTCACGAACGCGGAGCTCAGGTTTCCGATCCCGTACCTCGCCCGGTACAACTTCGGTGCGGCGGCCTTTCTCGACGGCGGCACCGTGTGGAACAACATGAGCGAGATCCGTCTTTCGGACTTCCGTTTCACGGCCGATCGAGCGGACGTGACGAGCCGGGATTACATGTACGGGGCGGGGATAGGTTTCAGATACTATACACCGGTCGGTCCTCTGCGGTTCGATATCGGATTCCCGCTGAAGAGAACCGAAGATATGAACTTCGATTACCGGATTCACATAAGCCTCGGGCAGATATTCTAGCGCCCGGTTGGAGGATCGTCCCGTGAACGAGAACGGCGCACCCGGCAAACATTCGATGCGGCGGTTTCTTCTCGTCCTCGGGATCATTCTCGCCGCGATCATCGCGCTCTTTTTCGGTCTCCGGACGAGCTTTTTCTCGCGCGGCGTCGGGAGAATCGTTTCGAACCGTTTTCTCGACGGAACCCCGTACTCCCTCACGATCGATCACATCGAGGGGAGCATCTTCCAGGACGTGACGCTCCGGGGAGTGAAGATGCGCTATACCGGTTCAGGGGAGTCGTTCGACCTCTTTCGCGCCGGGGAGATCTCGATCAGGTACGATTGGGGAGCCCTCATGAGGCGTTCGTGGAGGATCGACGGGTTCTCCCTGACCGATCCGGTGCTCCGTCTCAGAACCGATTCGACGGGGACCTTCATGGTGCCGTCCTTCGGGGCGGGAAAGGGTGAACCGCCGTCGCTCGATATCACCATGTTCACGATCGAGAACGGGCACGTGATCGTGCAGGGAGCGGAGAAATCGGACGCGCTGGATGATCTGAACCTCGTGGGATCGATCCGCAGCCGCGCGGACGAGCTCCGTATCGCGATATCGCAGGGATCGGCCGAGAGCGCCGGCCGACACTTCGCCCTGAGAAGCCTCAAGGGGATCGTCGCGTTCGTCGGGGAACCCCGGAGGCAAGGCGCCGCGCCGCCCGCGACCTCGCGGATCCTTCTCGACAGCCTCGCCGTCGTGCTCGACGAATCGGCGTTCACGGCGAGCGGGACGATCGTGCCGTCGACGCGGCTTTTCGATCTCGCCATCGAGGCCGCTCCGATCGACATTGGAGAGATCACGCGGATTCTCCAGATCGAGACCTCCCACTACGGAGACTTCAAGGGCTCGCTCACCGCGAAGGGAACGACCGGGCGATTCCGGCTCGATGGCGTCGTGAGCGGGGTCCTTTCGGGCTATGCGCTGAGCGATTTCGGGATCAACCTGCTCCGCGAGGGGGACGTCATCCGGCTGGACACCCTGAGCGGCGTCGTCAACGGCGCCCGCGTCGAGGGGCGCGGGGCATATACGCTCGAGGCGCCGAACGTGCTCAGCCTCGACGTCGAGGTCGGAGCTCTCGATCTCAGCAAGGGATTCGTGCCGGGGAAAAAGCTCCCCGCGACGATGTTCAACGGCGCGGTGAGCCTGAGCTATCGGGTCCGGGATGAGGCGCTTTCCTGCACGCTCGATCTCGACGAAGGGAGCTTTCTCGGCTTTCCGTTCGCGGAAGCGAGCGCGAGGGGTTCGTACGCGAACGACACGCTCAGGGCCGACGAGATCCTGATCTCCCATCCGACGCATACGATATCCGCGAGCGGCACGTTCGTCGGCGATGACGCGGTATCCTTCATCTTCGACGTCGAATGCGCGGCGAGCGACACGATCTTCGGGTATTTCGACATCGAGGAGTACCGCGCGGATGCGACGCTGAACGGGAGGTGGGAGGGGACGCTCGACGAATGGGACCTGCGCCTGAACGGATCGTGCGGCAATCTCTCGTATCACGGAGCGTTTGTCCCCGCGGGCGCGGTGAAACTCGCCGTCGAGAAGAACTCCGACTAC
>JAPLKY010000215.1 GCA_026387805.1 Candidatus Krumholzibacteriia bacterium | reverse complement strand
GAGGGAGCCGAGCCCGACCGCGGCGAGCTGAACGATCCCGAGCCTGCCGACCATCGCCGTATCCACGAGCTGGAGCATCGTATGCGAGAGCATCCCGATCATAACCGGTCCGGAAAGTCTCACGATCTCTCTGTTCATTCGGTGGTCGACGTTCATTCCGGCGTTCCCGCAAAATATGTTTGAGAGCCTCGAAGGTACGAATATAATAGGGACGCGCGGAACCTTCAACGTGGAACGGAACCGGGAGGCGACGTTCGTGAATGTACGGCTTCATCTGGGCGCCGCGATCGCGGCGATCACGCTGGCGGCATCGTCCGCCCTCGCGATCGATCCGGGCCGGACGGCGCCCCCGTTCGAGCTGCCGCTCATGGACGGCGCGGGGAGCGCGACGTCGGGCGAGCTCTTTTCGAAACACGAGTACACGTTCATCGTATTCTGGCGATCGGGCTGCCCGCACTGCGCCGAGGCGCTCCGGGGCTGCGAGCGCTTCTATCGAACGTACGGAGGCGAGGACGTCGCCGTCCTCGGGATCAACGCCGATGATCGCGACCGGCTCGCGGCGCGGGGAGTGATCGAGTCGAACGGCGTCACGTTTCCCCAGGCGTACGACACGGGAGGGATGGTGACCGGGAGCTACGGCATCCCTTTCGAGACGTTCACGCTGTATCTCGTCGGGAAGGGAGGCGCCGTCCTCGCGGTACGGTTCGACCCTGAAGGCGATTGCGGCGCGGCTATGGAGGAGATGTTGAGGCGGGGAGAAAGCCCGGTTGCGGCGGGCGAGACGGCGCCCGGCGCGATCGATGCGCCGGGCGCGCCCGGATCATTCGGCGCGCCCGATGTACCGGAAGCGCCCGGCTCTTTCGGTTCGCCAATGGAGACAGGAGCCTTTTCCTATCGCGGGATTCAGCGCATCCGCATCCTCGGGATCGATACGGGGGCTCGCGACGATGCCCGAGGGCTTTACGGCGAAACGGTGCGCGCGGCGCGCGGCGTCCAGTACCGGCTCGAGGTCGAGGCTTCGCGACGGCTCACGCGGCATCTGCGGGCCGGCGGGCTCTTGCGAATCTCGAACGAGGGAACGAAAGTCCTCGAATCGGGACCCGAATACTTCGGCTCGGAATGGGGGAGCGCATTCGCGGAAGTCGAAGCGGCGCGTTTCCGCCTGAGGGTCGGGTATTACTCTTTTTCCATGACGCCTCTCACCTTCATGCGCTGGGACTGGGACGACAACCCGCGCGTCGGGGGGGACGCCGGCTGCGGATGCGGCGGTCCGGCCGCGGGGGCGCTCCTCGTCGAGAGCCTCGAGGAGCTCGGACCGGATATCATCGTCGAGGGGGCGCTCGCCGCGTATGACCTCGCGGGCGTCGAAGCGCTCGCGTTCTACGCGATTCCGCGCAGGGCTCTCGAGACGAGCTACACGGCGTTCGTCTTCGGAGGCGCCGAGCGGGCGCACTACAGTCAGGAGATTGCCGGGTTCGAGACCCGGTGGCAGCGACTCGACAATCGCACGGGACTGTTCTGGAAAGCGGGGCTCCACGCGATCGTGAGTTTCGAGAACAAGCGCTCCGTCGATTTCCCGACGCTCGGCTACCTATCGCCTCCCACGTGGACCGACACCCGGACGGTGAGCGCAACGGCCGAGGCGCCCCTCATCCATTACGCGCGTCTGCGGGGCGAGATCGTCGCGTTCAACCGAACGATCGAGCACGGAATCCTGTCGGATAAGGGCACGAGGGACGTTTCGCGGGAAGGGGGAGGGGGCCTCGGGGGAATCGTGATCGAGAGATCGCCGCGCCTCGGTCTCGCGGTCGAATACGTGCGCCTCGTTCACGATTTCTACGCGCCGTTCAGCGCGCTGTCCTACGAGTCGAACGCGAAGGGCGTGCGTGCGTCC
>JAPLKY010000119.1 GCA_026387805.1 Candidatus Krumholzibacteriia bacterium | reverse complement strand
GTCGGGGGATCGCATCTTCCAGGTCCTCGACATCGCATACGAGCAGGAGGAGTCGGGCGCGGCGGAGCTGGGCGATTTCCGCGACGAGATCGCGTACGAGAACGTCACGTTCAGCTACGGGAACAATATCGACGTGCTGCGCGACGTGAGCTTTCGCATCAAGCGGGGGGAAGTCGTCGCCGTTGTGGGTCCGAGCGGCGCCGGCAAGTCGACCATCGCGGATCTGCTGCCCCGTTTCTACCGCCCGACGAGGGGGAGGATTCTCATCGACGGGAAGGACATCGCGGGCGTATCGATAACCTCCCTTCGCTCCTTGATGGGAATCGTCACGCAGGAGACCATTCTTTTCAACGATACGATCTTCAACAACATCGCCTACGGCATGGAGAATTGCCCCGAGGAAGCGGTGGTGCGCGCGGCGAAGGCCGCCAACGCCCACGAGTTCATCCTCGCCGCTCCGCAGGGCTATCGGACGATCATCGGCGATCGGGGCGTCCAGCTCTCGGGCGGGCAACGCCAGCGAATCGCCATCGCGCGCGCCCTTCTCAAGAATCCCAAGATCCTCATACTCGACGAAGCGACGAGCTCCCTTGACGTCGAAAGCGAGACGCTCGTGCAGGAAGCGATCGACCGGCTCATGAAGGGAAGGACGAACTTCGTCATCGCCCACCGTCTTTCCACGATACGGAACGCCGATCGGATCATCGTTATCGAGGATGGGAGAATCAGGCAGATCGGCACCCACGAGGAGTTGATTGGTGCGGAAGGGATTTACCGGAAATTGTACCAGATGTACGCCAGGTCGTGAGAAGATCATCGTCCTCGCTCCGAGCTGGCTGGGGGACGCCGTGATGGCGACCCCTTTCCTCCTCGCCCTTCGGCGGCGGCTGCCGTCCGCGCGGATCGTCCTCGTTTGTCGCGATTACGTCTCTGAGGTATTCAAACGGAGTCCGGCGATCGACTCGATCGCGGAGTATCGGGGCAGGAGCCTGAGGGCGAGGATCGTGGCGGCGCGGGGAGCGGACGCGAACGGGTTCGACGCGTGCTTCGTTCTGCCCCCGTCCTTTTCCGCGGCTCTCGTTTCGTGCGGTTCGAGGGCGCGGCGCAGGATCGGATATGCGGGTCAATGGAGGAGGATGCTTCTCACGGACGCGCTTGACGGGGCGGGCTATCGCGCCGGGCATCTCTCGGGGGCATACCTGAGACTCCTCGATCGGTACACGGGCGCGGCGGAGCGCGAGATCTCCCTGCCCGAGGTCGTTCCTCCCCCCTCGTGGAGGAAGACCGCGCGGGAGTTCGCCGGAGGGGACGGCTATCTTGTCCTCGCGCCCGGGGCGACCTATGGATCGGCGAAGGTGTGGCCGCATGAGCGATACGCCGCGCTCGCCCGGATGCTTCTGGACCGGAAGGGCGGAACGGCGGTCATCATCGGACGGAACGAGGAGCGGGAAGGGGCAGGCGTCCTCGCGGAGAAGATCGGAGCGGGAGCGCGGAACCTCGCCGGAACGCTCTCCCCCGAGGGGCTCCTCGCCGTTCTCCGGGGCGCGAGAATCGCGATCGGGAACGACAGCGGCCCGGTGCACGTTTCGGCGGCTCTCGGCGTGCCGACCGTGGCCGTGTTCGGGCCGACGAGCGTCGAATGGACGGCTCCGCGCGGTCCCGCGGTTCGAATCGTGCGGGAGGATATCTCCTGTGCCCCCTGCTTCAAACGGGAGTGCCCGTTCGGTCCTCCGCGATGCCTCGCTCAGATAGCGGTCGATCGCGTTCTCGATGCCGCGCTGTCTCTCATCGACACGGGCCCGAGTTGAAAGGGAGCGATGGATCTTAGCGACGAGGCCCGGCGCAGGGGAACGAGGCTCAGAATTCTCGTGACGAGGCTTCGGTATCTCGGCGACGTGATTCTCACGACCCCCGCCGTGGCGGCGCTCAAGGAACGCTATCCCGAAGCCGAAATCCATTACGCGACCGAGCGTCCGTACGCGGAGATACTCGAGCGGAATCCCGATCTCGCCGGCATACTGCGTCTCTCCCGGAACGCGTGGATGGCGTTCGGGGAGATCGCAAGGATCCGGAGTCTCCGGTTCACGGCGTGCATCGATCTTTTCTATAATCCGCGGAGTGCGATCCTTCTCTATCTCTCGGGAATTCCGATACGGGCGGGGGGATCGAGGAAGCTCCGCGGGCGGCTGTACACGCACCGGTTCGAGGTTCCGGCGGAAACGCGGAGCGCGATGGAGCATCATGTCGCGGCGATGGGCGTCTTCGACGTCGGAAGATATGATTCGCTCCCGCGCGTGTATCTTGCGCGCGAGGAAGCCGACGCCGGGCGGGAGCTCCTCGCTCAGAGCGTAGGGAGGAGGGAAGCCGGACGCCGGATCATCGCGATGCATCCCGGCGGGACGTGGCAGGCGAAGCGATGGCCCCCCGGATCGTTCGCGAGACTTGCGCTTCTCGCTCGGGAGAGGATCGGCGCGCACGTCGTCGTGGTGACGGGGCCGGGGGAGGAGGGGATCGCGGAGCGGGTTCGGGCGGAGGCGGGAAGCGCCGTACGGGTGTTGCCGCTGAAGCCCCTGAGGACGATCGCGGCGATACTCGCCTCGTGCGACGCCGTCGTCGCCAATGACGGCGGCATAATGCACCTGGCGGTCGCGATCGGGCGTCCGACGGTCGCCGTTTTCGGACCGACGGAACCGGACATATGGTTTCCGTATGAGGGCAAAGGCCCCTTTGCCCTCGTGAGCCGCCGCATGGATTGCGCTCCCTGTCACAAGCACCGGTGCGAGAGCCCGGAATGCCTTGAAAGCATCGCGCCGGAGCAGGCGCTCGGCCGCATTGAGGAAGTGCTCGCATGGAAAGGGCCGGTTCGGCCCCGGGGAGGGAGCGATGCCTGAAGGCCGGCTTGCGCAATCGGTGCACGGTAATTGCACCATCGGAAGAGGAAGCGGGCGGTTCACGGCTTTGCGATTGAGCTGTAAGTGAATAACTGTTATTTATAGAGGATGTTATGGCTATTGATAAAAGTAAAGTATTACGTTTCGGTATAGATCTGATCATCCTGTTTGGGACGTTTTGCGTCCTCTTTTCCGGTCAG
>JAPLKY010000086.1 GCA_026387805.1 Candidatus Krumholzibacteriia bacterium | reverse complement strand
TGGAAGCTCGAGTATTTCGAAGGCACGGGCAAGAAGGAGAACATCTGCGGCAAATCGATCGAAGAGAAGAAGACCGGCCGCTTCGCGTATTCCATGCGGGGCGTGTTCAACGTCGAGCGGTGGATGGTCCTCGTGCAGCGGCACCCCGTGACGCCCGGGTACCGCCTGTCGTTCGCGGCCGAGATGCGCGGAAAGAACCTCCAGAAGAACCGGGGGCAGCAGGACCGCGCGAACATCTATGTGCGGTTCTACGACAAGAACGGGAAGCGCGTGAATGAGCGCTACTACGCCGATGGGTACACGCGCACCCTGTACGGCACGAGCGATTGGCGGCGCATCGGCAGGAGAGTCGACATTCCCAAGAACGCGCATTACGTCGACATCGGTCTCATCTGCCAGATGACGGGCTGGGTCTACTTCGACGACGTCGAGCTCGTGGTCGAGGCGCCGATTCCGTGGAAGGAGATCAAGACCAAGTACGTGAACTACTACTACCTCGAGGGGAGCCCGTTTCCCCCCGGCGCGATCGACAAGGAAACCGCGTTCATCGAAGGCTGCGTGAAGAAACTCGATCTCGAGATCGAGAACAGGATCAGCTATTACTACTATCCCTCGGAGGCGAAATTCCAGGAGATCATCGGGGTAAGGAAGGGCCACGAGCGCGCGATGTGGAAGAAGCAGGAGCTTCATACGACGAAGACGTATGACGATCACGAGATGATCCACATGCTGCTCGTGCCGCTCGGCTATCCGCCGTTCGGGATCGTCGAGGGGCTCGTCTTCTACGTCCTCGGATCGTGGGAGGGCAGGGACCTGCACATGGTCGCGAAGCAGTCTCTCATGGGAATGCGGCTTCCCGCGCTCTACAAGGTATTCACGCAGCAGGATATGGACGCGGCGGGCATGTCGACGGTCGTTCCCGGCTGGGCTTCCTTCTCGATCTGGCTCATCGACCGGCGAGGCATCGACAAGTTCATGAAGCTCTACAAAGAGACGAACGAAGTGGAAGATCCCGCCGTGTTCGCCGCGCATTTCAAGAGCGTCTACGGCAAGGAGTTCGAAGAGACGGATCGCGAGTGGCGCCTGTGGGTTCTCCGCTACCAACCGAGAAAATGACGAAGGAATTCTCCTATTGTCCCCTGTGCGCGACGCCGCTCGAGCGCGGATACGAGGGGGAGCATCTCAGGATGCTCTGCCGCGCATGCGGCTACGTTCACTACCGCAATCCCGCCCCCGCGGCCGGCGTCCTGATCGTCGAGAACGGCGCGGTGCTTCTCGTCAAACGGCGCTACGAGCCTTTCAAGGGGCTCTGGTCGATCCCGTCGGGATTCATCGAGTATGACGAGGACGTGCGCGCCACCGCGGCGCGCGAAGCGATGGAGGAGACGGGGCTCGCTATCGAAATCGACGCTCTCCACGCGGTGGAAACCTGCTTCGACGATCCGCGCGGGAACACGCTGCTCGTGCTCTACCGCGCTCACGTCACGGCGGGGACGCCGAGCGCCGGGGACGACGCGGAGGATATCGGGTTCTTCCCGCTCGAGGATCTGCCGCCGATCGCGTTCGAGGCGCACCGGAAGGTGCTCGGAGAGCTCGCCGGGCGCGCGTAGTTCGCGGCGCGCATTGTGCGTCACTCGACGACGCGGATGCTGAAGGTATCTTCCTCCTCGATCGTATCGACGACCTCCATTCCCTTCGTGACGCGGCCGACGATCGTGTAGCGCCCGTTGAGATGCGGCTGCGGCGTGTGCGTTATGAAGAACTGGCTTCCCGCCGTGTCCTTTCCCGAATCGGCCATGCCGACGGTGCCCCGCTCGTAGCGATGCATGTTGATCTCGTTGCGGAGCAGGAAGCCGGCGTCTCCCCAGCCGTCCCCGCGCGGGCATCCGCCCTGGATGACGAAACCGGGCACGATGCGGTGGAACGCGGAACCGTCGTAGAAGCCGGCCTTCGCGAGCGCGAGGATGCTCCTCGCGGCGGCCGGCGCCTCGTCGCCGTAGAGCAGAATTTCGATATCGCCGCGGGACGTCGATACGCGGATCGTCACGTCTCCGAGGGGAAGCGCCGGCTCTTGCCACGGCGTCGCGCCCCGCTGCCACGCGCCCGCGCTCGCCGCCTGGAGCTTCATATCGAATCCTGACGCGGCGCGCGCGGCGGCGGATGCGATGCGCGGATCGGCATCGACCGCGGCCCTCGCGAAGAACTCTTTCAGGCCGAATTTCTCGGCGTCGCCGGCGCCGATCTTCCGGGCCATCGAGCCGATCGCATCGACGACGGCGAGCTTCCGGTCGCCGTCGTTGAAGGACGAATGAGCATCATAGACGCGGATGAGGTCCGGGACGACGGCGGAAGGGCCGACCTTCCCGAGCGATTCGATCGCGATGCTCGCAACGACCCAGTCGTCCCCATTCGCGGCCCTCTGGAGCGCATCGAGCGGCGTAAGCGCGACGCCGCTCTCGTCCCGATAGCCGCACGGCGCGCCGAGATCGGCTTTCCTTTCCCAATTGCCGAGCCCCGTCGCGGCTCCTTCGCGCACGAGGGGATCGCCGCCCGGCATCAGCGCCTGGACGAGAAGGGCGAGATCGTCCGGATTTCCGAGGGTGCCGAGGAGCTCGAGCGCCGTCGATTTCTCGCGGCGCGCTCCGTTTTCCACGGTCGCGAGGAGGAGCGGTCTTGCGGCGTCCTTTCCCGTCGTCGCGGCGGCGCCGAGGGCCGCGCGGCGGACCATCGGCGAGCGGTCGTGGATGAGCGGCTTCACCGGTTCGAACTGCTTCTTCCCTCCGACGACGGCGAGCCCGTTCAGCGCGACCGTTCTCAGGTAGTCGTCCTTCGACGCGAGAAGCGCCTCGAGGGCGCCGGCCCCCTTGCCGCTTCCGATGCGGCCGAGCGTCTCGGCGGCCTTGATCGCGACCCAGCGGTCCGTATCGCGCGTGAGCGGGGCGATGAGAGAGACCGCGCCGTCCGCCTTGAGGCGGCCGAGCGCCTCCACCGCGCGGAATCGCACTTCGGCGGACTCGTGCCCGAGAAGCTCCCCGATTCGATCGATGCCTTCCCGGTAGCCGAGCCGCCCCATGGCGTACGCCGCGCACGCCGTGACGCGCGCGTCGGGATCGTGAATGATCGCGTCGCAC
>JAPLKY010000424.1 GCA_026387805.1 Candidatus Krumholzibacteriia bacterium | reverse complement strand
ATGAACGATTCGTCGACATTCATGAAGGCGCAGGCGCTCCCCTCTTCGGCCGTCGCGACGAAGCTCTTTTCCCGCATGAGCGCGGGGCGCGCGTTCGAGTCCGACAGCGCGAAGGAAGCCGTCGTCACGACGGCGTTCCTCAAGTCGTTCGGCATCGCCGAACCGGATTCGGCGATCGGCAAATCGTTCGTTCTCTCGGTGAAAGCGGCGACGATCGACAGCGGGCTCGCGCGGCTCGTTCCGCGCGATCCGGAGAAGTACGTTCGCGACAAGATCCGCTCGGTGGATCCCGATTCGCTTTTCGTCACGGGGTACCGGTATCGCCGCGTGCGGGAGCTCGCGGACGAGGGGATTTCGCGCTTTCTCGACGGATTCCTCAATCATCGCGTCACCGTGCGGGATACGCTCGTGATCGCGGGCGTGCTGCCCGAGAGCGACGGCCGGGCGCGGATCGAACCGATCGTCGTTCCCGTGGCTACGGCGTCGCGGCTGCGTTCGTCGGGGTTGAGCGACAACCCGTCCGATCTCTTCGCGGCGCTCGGCTCGGGCGACGTATTCTCGCTCGCGGGCGCGGCGTCGGCGCGCGCCTACCCCCAGGTGACGCTCGACCTGGATCCGGCCGTTCCCCTGAAGAGCGTGAGCGACTCCGTCAAGGCGCTCGGCTTTAGAACCTTCAGCTTCGCCGAGCAATTCAAGGAGATGCAGCGCTTCTTCCTCTATTTCAAATTGATCCTCGGCATCGTCGGGCTCATCGCGCTGTCGACCGCTTCGCTCGGCATCGTCAACACGATGGTCATGTCCATTCTCGAGCGCCGCAGGGAGATCGGCGTTCTCAAATCTCTCGGCGCGGATGAGCGGGACATCAGGTTCCTGTTTCTCGTCGAATCGGGGATCATCGGCGCCGCCGGATCGGCGATAGGCATCTTCGCCGGATGGCTCATCAGCCGCGTGGCGTCGATCGTCGCCCGAGCCGTCATGGCGCGCCAAGGAATCGAGGCGATCGAGCTCTTCGCCATGCCGCCCTGGCTCATCCTTATCGCGCTCGGGATCGGCATCGGCGTGAGCCTCGCCGCGGGATACTATCCCGCCTCGCGCGCGGCGGCCGTCGATCCGGTCGAGGCGCTGCGGAACGAATAGCTCGTTCTACCTCGAGCTGATGCGAGGCGTCTTTCCCGCAAGCTTGGCCCGGCAGATCCGTAAGACTTCTTCCGCGGAGACCGCTCCCATATCCTCGATCGCTTTCCCTCCCCCGCCCTTGAGCGGCGCGAGAAAGACATGATGCAGCTCGTCTCCCTCTCCGTACGCCGGATAGGGACCCCAGCGCGCCGGGTGGCGCGTCGGAATGGGCGAATAGATCGACACCGTCGGAACGCCGAGCGCCACGGCCAGATGCAGGGGCCCTGTGGAGTTCGTCACGACCAGATCGGCCCACGAGAGAACGGCCGCCAGCTCCCGGATGCTCACGCTGCCGGCGGCGATAATAGCGGGTTTGCGGCGCATCGTTCCAATCATGCCGCCCTCGTGATCCTCTCCCGGGCCTCCGGTCACGACGAGATCGCATCCGGCCGCCTGCAGCTCGTCTCCCAGCGCCATGAAACGTTCGAGCGGCCAGCGCGCGGAGGAGCCTCCCGAGCCGGGATGAAGGATCACGACGGGCCCGTCGCCCGAGATCCCCTTTGCCTTCAGAAGGCTCCGCGCCGACCTTCGTTCTTCATCGGTCACGACGTATCGCGTGGGATATCGTTTGAACGAAGCCCCGAGAGGTTCGAGAAGCTCCAGATTGTAGTCCGCTTCATGCTTCTTCCCGTTCGAGCGGCGTTGTCTGACGCGCCTGTTCAGGAGAATGCAGTAGACCGTGTTCGCCGGGCCTATTCGCAGCGGAACGCGGGCCAGCCACAGGGCCCATACGATCCGCCAGCGCGGGTAGGCGACGATCGCCGCATCGAAACGCTCGTTTCTGATTCGCTCCGCCAACCGTCCCGGCGATTCGTCTCGATCCACAAGGATCCGATCGATATCGGGATTATGCTCGAGCAGCGGCGCCGTGTAGGGACGCACGAGCCAGGAGATCCTGACCCGGGGGAACATCCGGCGCAGGGCCGTCGAAACGGGGGTCGTGAGAAGCACGTCCCCGAGCCGATCGGTGCGGACAATCAGGATGTTATTCATTCGGAACTCTTCGCGTACCGTTCGACGTGGTCCCGGATCGCATCGAGGTCGACCGCGCGAATGCACTCGAGATCGTACGGGCACTGTCGCTTCCAGCACGGGGAGCAATCCAGCCCGGCGGGCACGATCTTGACCCCCCGGTCGTACAGGTCTATCTCGTCGGGGCACGTGACGCCGAACCACGCGATGACGAACTTCTTCAGTCCGATCGCCGCGTGCATCCCGAACGAGTCGCCCGTGACGATCACGTCGCAGATGTTTTCATAGCAGAGGCCGCGCCTCAACCCTTCGGTCGTCGGCGTGTTTACCACGGCGCCACCGGCGATGCGCGCGATCTCGGCGTTGCGCTCGGTATCTTCCGGCCCGCCGACGAGGACGAGTCTGACGTTCGGGACGCCCGACAATGCACGGATGAGTCGAACGTGCTGATCGATCGTGAGCTTCTTGTTCGGATAGAGCTCCGAGCATCCGGTGTTGAAGCCGACGACCGTTTCGCCGTCCCGGATTCCGACCCTCTTTTTGTACTCGACGCAAAATACCTTTTCCTGCTCCGTCAATTCCAGAACGTAGGGATCGCGCCGCCAATCGAGCCTGAACTCCTCGCACTGAATGTGCTGCACCGTCTTCTTGTTCACATGAAACTTGACGTGGTCATCGAGGCCGAGAGCGTAGCTCTCTTCAGCTTCCTTGTTGAGCGGGATGATGCAGCCGTTGGGATGAAGTCCGAATCCGAGCTTCTCTTCGGCGGCGACGCTCGCAATGAAGGCGCCGGAGCGCCGCGACTTGTCGACGTTGAACGCCGCGTCGAACGTCATGTGCTGAAGGATGAGCCGGCTCTCGGGTTCCCACGAATATATCTCGTCGATGAAAAGATTGTTGAGCAGGAGCGGCGCCGCGTTCTTCAGCGTGATCCAGCTTATGCGGCTCGTCGGGTACTTCCTCTTTATCGCCGGCAGAATGCTCGTGGTGACAAGGACGTTTCCCATGGCGTCGAGATTGACGATCAGGATCTTCGCGCCGATGGGATCGAAATCGACGCATTTCGCGCCGCATACCTTCCCCGGAAGACAGGGCTTGTAGCCGGTGAAGCGCCTGCAGTCGACCGGCCGTCCGTTGAGCACGACCTTCACGCTTTTTGGATCGCGAATCGGTTTCTTCATCGCACGGCTCTCTTCCCGAGATCGCATCGAACAATCAGATCTTCCACGACATGATACACCTTTTCGGCCTCCAGCTCCGTCATGCACGGATTCCCGATCGGACAGGTCTTGTCGTAATTGCATCCGAGACACGAAAGCTCGTCCCTGCGCACGTATCGGGCGTTCTCCCCGCAGGGCCCCTGCAGGAGAGGGTTGACCGGCCCGAATATTCCGACCGTCGGGACCCCGAGCGCCGCGGCGATATGCATCGGGCCGGTGTCGTTACTCACCACAAGGGAGCATCGTTCGAACATCGCCCCCAGCTGTTTGAGGCTCGTCGGCGGCGCGACGACCGCCGCATCGCCGATCCGTTCGGCGATCGCGTCGGCGAGAGGCTTCTCCCCCGGCCCCCAGAAGACGCAGATTCTCGCGTCGAGCCGCCCGGCGAGCAGCGCGCCGAGCTCGGCGAACTTCCCGGCGGGCCAGCGCTCGGTCGGCCGGTTGGTCCCCGGATTGATGCCGATCACCGGACGCCCGGTCAAGCCGAGCTTTCCCGCCTCGCGGCCGGCGAATTCGCGATCCGCCTCCGCCAGGGGAAAATGCGGAGACTTCACGGTGACGCTCACGCCGATCCTCCGCAACGCGTCGAGATTGAATTCGACGTTGTGAACCTCCGCGCCGCGCGGCTTCACCAGAAGATTGTACGCGTACGAACGTCCCCGGAAATCGTATCCGACCCGGTATCGCGCCCGACTCGCGAAGGTCATAAGCGCGCTTCGGGGATTCCCGAAGAGATCGATGACCATATCGTATCCGGCCCGCCGCAGATCGAGGAGAATCCTCGCGCCGTTCGTTTTCGTTTTGGAAAACACGATCAGGTTATCGATCTGATCGTTCCCCTCGATCACGTCGCGACAGCTCCGCTCGGCGAGAAAATCGATCGTCGCATCGGGGAAGGCCGCCCGAAGATTCGGAAGGACCGCCGTCGACAGAATCACGTCCCCCACCGCGCGAAGCTTGATGACGAGGATCTTCCCGATTGTGCCGCGATCGATATTCATTTCGCCGCCGTGTATCGAAGAGACATCCGGATCCGATCGCTATTTCCTTCGCATTTCCCAGATCTTCATCCGCACCTGCAGCTTCGTCATCGCGTGCATCAGAGAGACCATCACGCCGTACGTTCCGTCGATAAAACCCCGGCGAACGAGGTAATGCTGCAGGAAGGCGAACAGCGGCGCGCCGAGCATCGCGATCGGATTCGCGGACATTCGACGAGCCTTGCCTTCCGCTTCCAGCGTCGAATACGCATCGATCTTCGCGAACGCCTCCTTCAGGGTGCGATACGAATAATGGGTGATGGCGCCGGCCAGCACTCCCATCGCGCCGTCAACCTTGAATCCCTCATGAACCGGCCGATCGATAACCGTCGTTCGGCTCTTCCGGAAGAGGCGCACCTGATAATCCCTGCCCCACCCGCATCCCCGGATTCTCCTCCCGAGGAAGTAGTTCTCCCTCTTGATTCGATAGCCGTCGAACGCATCCAGATCGGCGGCCGCGATCTCTTCGGCGAGCTTCGCCTGGACTCTCTCGTCGGCGTCCAGGCTGAGCACCCACTCATGCGAAGCGGCCTGCAAGGCGAAGGCCTTCTGATTCGCATACCCCTGCCACGCGCGCACGTGCACGTTCGGCGTATAACGCCTGGCGATTTCCACGGTTCTGTCGACGCTTTGCGAATCGACGACGATGATCTCATCCGCCCACGCGACGCTTTCCAGGCAGTCCCTGATATTGCTCTCTTCGTTTCCGGCGATGACGATAGCGGAGATCTTGTTCATCGTATACCAGGCTTTTCGGACCGTCAATACGGGAGCTCCGTCTTCAGGGTATCCCCGCTCTCGATCCTGAACTGATCGGGTCTCGCGCGGATCACCTCACGGTACCACGATTCGGGATAACCGACCTCCTGCGTCCGGCCGCTCTCGTCCTGCACGTACCCGTCGTTGTACTTCCTGATGAGCGCCTCGCCGAGATCACGGTAGCGTTTCACTGCCGCTTCCGCGTGGCTCGTCGAGTAGTCGGTGAGGTAAGCGGAGAGCAGGGCGGGATCATTCTTGTAGAGATCGACCGCCGTCTTCTCGATCACCGGCTGCAGCGCGTCGAGGCTCGCCTCGAGCTCCCCCTGGACTTTCTGAATGTCGTCCTTCATGTATGAGTACTTGAGGTTCGCGAAGTTCGCGACGAAGTTGTACACCCACCAGGCCGAATCCCACGAGAACTCGCCGAGCCTTCCCCGCGTGTAGGAATCCGGCGCCGCCGTTATCCCGCAATAGAGGGGAACGTAGCAGGTGAAGTAGGTATCGTCGAGCCCGTACCAGAGCACCCCGCCGATCGGGTCGGGGAGCCAGGAGCGCGATTGAGAAACGAACGAGAATCCCGTCTGCTGGGTCGATATGGGCCGCTCCCACGTGTAATCGGCGCCGTCGACCTTCCAGGTCATCGGGCGCCACCGGTTCGGCGAACCGAACGGGCCGGCGTCGATCCCCTTGGTCATGTCGTACGCCGTGCCCTCGTAGTGATCCCGCATGAGCCCGTACACGTCCGCCTTCGTGAGCTTCTTGTCGGGCTTGATCCAGAGAGGATATGGAGAGGCTCCCTCGACGCCCCGGTGGTAATCGACCGGCCATTCCCGTGAAGGCGCCACGCGGCGGAAGATGCTCCACACCCTCGTCTCCGTGTAGCGCAGCTTCTGCATGTCCGCGGGGCAGTATGCCTCGCTGAAATTGAACGGCTTGCCGGAGGCGGGATCGTAGTATCCCTTCCTGATCGCGAAATCGATCACACCGGCCGAGTAGAGACAGTTCTTCTTGTCATTGAGCGGAAACTCCCCGATGCGCGATTTGTTCGCGTGCGCGCACACGTAGCCGTCGGGCACGCGCAGGGCCACCCAGTTGGCGCCCGTGCCGCCGGGACCCGGCCCGATGATCTCCATGAGCCACGCCTCGTTCGGATCGCCGATCGATATCGACTCTCCCGTGCTCGCGTAGCCGTATTCGTCCACGAGAGCCGCGATGACCTCGACCGCCTCGCGGGCCGTCCTCGCTCTCTGGAGCGCGATCCTCATGAGCCACCAGTAATGCAACAGGCCGTCCGGATTCTCGAGCTCCTCGCGCCCCGTAAATGTGGTCTCGCCGATGACGAGCTGATGCTCGTTCATCAGATCGACGACCGCGTAGGTGTGCGGCGCCTGCTTGATCTTCCCTCTGACCGTGCCGCTCCAATCCTTGAGCTCGATCCATTCGTCCGGACCGTGATCGGCCGCGGGCTCCAGGCTCAGGCGCGGATGGAACTCCCCGTCGCACGTATACGTGATCATGACGGAGCCGTCAGCGGAGGCTCCCCTCGTCACGATGAGATTGGTGCAGGACTCGGCGGGCGCGGAGATGCCCGACACGGCGAGAACGAATGCGCCGACGATCAACGATGTTCTCTTCATAATGCTCTCCTTCGATAACAGCCGGACGATCCATTCTTCTTAATAAAACAATCGGGGGCGCCTGTCATGGCCTTTTTACTTTCCCGTTGACACGCTCCGCGCCCCCGCGCTAGCATTCCGCCCGCAACATATCTTCAGGTGCTCGTCAGGAGCCGAACAGGGAAGAGGGTGCGAATCCCTCACGGACCCGCCACTGTGAATGGCGAGCCTTCCGCCCGAAACCACTGGCGCTCTGAGCTGGGAAGGGGGCGGGGGCGATTGAGCCACAAGTCAGGAGACCTGCCTGGAGAACCCATCAACCCGGACCTCTTCGAGGAACGAGAGGAAGGAGCGCCATGAACGTTTCCCGATCCATCCAGGCATCCCTCGCGGCCGGCGCCATCATGCTCGCCGCGGCACGCGCGTTCGCGAACGTCGAACCCTCCACGGGCGCCGAACCCGAGGAAAAGATCTACGCCGGTCCCGAGATCGTCGTGACGGCGACGAGGATCGAATGGCCGGTCGAAAAGACGGCGAGCTTCATCACGGTCATATCGCGGAGCGATATCGAGCAGCGGCATGCGGAGAGCGTCGCCGACCTCCTGCGCTCCGTCGTCGGACTGAGCGTCGTTCAGTCGGGGAGCGCGGGCAAGATAGCGAGCATCTTCATGCGCGGCGCGAACAGCAACCACGTGCTCGTCATGCTCGACGGCGTTCCCCTCAACGATCCGACGACGGGGGCATTCGACTTCTCCGAGCTCTCGTGCGACAACATCGAGCGCATCGAGATCGTCCGCGGCCCGCACGGAATTCTCTACGGCTCGGCGGCGATCGGCGGCGTCGTCAACATCATCACGGGCGCGAAGGCGGAAGGGCCGGGCCGGAGCGTCTCGCTCGCCGCGGGCTCTTTCCGGAGCGCCGGAGGCGCGGTCTCGCTCTCCGGCGGGGAGGGATCGTACCGCTACTCGTACACGCTCTCGGGCGAGACGACGGAGGGGCCGGCGACGAACGATTTCTACGAGACCACGGCCTTCTCGGGCTCCGTCTCGAACCGGTTGACCGCGACGTCGAACGTACGATTGAGCCTGCGGTATCGCGAGGCGGCGAGCGGGCTGCGCGGACAGTGGTTCGCCCCCGATCCGAATGCCACCCAGGACGGCGGGCATTTTCTCGTTTCCGCCCTGTACCGGCAATTCATCTCGGATCGGTGGAGCTATTCCGTGCGCACATCCTTCCTGTCCCGCGAGATCACGTGGGATGATCCGGTCGACGCGCTCGACACGGACCCCTTCGCGGGGGACGGCTTCTCGGAAACCAACTCCCGCGCCAGGGATGTCGCCTTGCAGAACGACCTGCGCTTCTCCGAAAGCGTATGGCTCGTCTCCGGCGCCGAATGGAAAGAGGAGCAGACGACGAACAGCGGCTACTCCTGGGGCCAGGCGACGAGCTTCGACGACCGGATCCGGAACGCCAGCCTCTTCGCGAACGGAATATTCGATTTCAGGGGCATTCCGACGACTTCGATCGGCGTCCGCGTCGACGATCACAGCAAGTTCGGCTCCGTCGCGACGTACAAGCTTTCTCTTTCATACCCCGTGCCCGGGATCGGCGCCACGCTCAAGGGATCGATCGGGACGGGCTTTCGCGCTCCGAGCCTGAACGAGCTCTACTACCCCAACTACGGCAATCCCGACCTCGCGCCCGAGAGAACGTCGGGATACGACGTCGGCGCCGCAAGAGATTTCGCGTCGGGAAAGGCTTCGTTCGAATGCGCCTGGTTCGACAACTCGTACCGCGACATGATAGCCTTCAATCAGGCGACCTGGCTCGCGGGCAACATCGGAAAGGCGAAGAGCAGCGGCGTCGAGATCCGGTCTTCCCTGCGCCCCTTCGCCGCGCTGACGCTGCAGGGCTTCTACACCTTCACACGCACCGAGGATTGCGAGACGGGGAAACTGCTCCTCCGGAGGCCGCGCCACAGCGGCGGGGGGAGCGTATCGTACCGGAATGGTCCATTCGACGTCCTCCTTTCGGCTTCCCGCGTCGGCGCGCGATTCGACAGCTACTTCCGCGATCTGCACACGGAATATCTCTTCGATCCGGCGTATACGCGTCTCGACGCGGCCGTCACGCTTCGGACGAGCGCCGCAAGCGAGGTGTACCTCACGGTGGGCAACGCGGCGAACGAGCGGTACGACGAGGTCGCGGGGTACCCCGCCCCGGGGAGACGCTTCACGCTCGGCACGAAAGTGGACTTCTGATCGGCCGCATGGTATGATGGCCCCGAAAACGAAAGGGGGGCTTCATATGGCAGTAGCACGAGTGACCGAGGTCGTATCGTCCTCCACGAAGAGTTGGGAAGACGCGGCGATCGAGGGCTTCAAGCGCGCGAGCAAGACGCTCCGCGGGATCACCGGTTTCGAGATCGTCAAGCAGACCGCCCACGTCGAGAAGAACAAGATCGTCGAGTTCCGCGTGACGATGCGCGTGATATTCGTTCTCGAGGATTAGCGTGCCGGGCGCCGGGCGCCGGGCCGTGCCCGAACGCTAGCCCTGTGTCCGGTAATCCTCCGCGCGATGGCGCACGATGACGCCGTCGATCATGTAGATAACGTCCTCGGCGATGTTCGTCGCGTGATCGGCGATGCGCTCGAGATGCCGCGAGCACGAGAGCAGATGAATGAGGCTCTCGAGATGCTCGGGCTTCCGCCGTATGGCGTCCTGGATCCGGGCGTACATCTCCCGGTTCATCGCATCGATGTCGTCGTCGGTCTCGAGGACTTCGTAGGCGAGCTTCGCGTCCTGTTTCATCAGGGAATCGAGGCTCTTCTTCATCATGGCCTTCGTCTTCTCGGCCATGAGCGGCAGATCGAGCGGGATATCGGGTTTTTCGCGGGTCGCGAGGAACATCGCTCGCTCGGCGATATTGACCGCGAGGTCGCCCATCCGCTCGAGATCGTTGTTGATCTTGAGAATGGAAACGATGAACCTGAGGTCCCCCGCGACGGGCTGATTGAGCGCGAGCACCTTGAGGCACTCCTCCTCGATCGCCACCTCCGTCTCGTCGATCCCGGGGTCGCTCTTGATGATTGCGTCGGCGAGAGATGAATTCCGTTCCGTGAGCGATTGCACCGCCTTGTATACGTTGTCCTCGACCGTCGCGCTCAGAGCGAGAATCCGTTTCTTGAGATTCTCAATCTCCATTTCAAGATGTTTCGACACGATTCATACCGTCCTTCTTCGCATCATCCAAAACGCCCCGTGATGTAATCCTCGGTTTCCTTCGCTCTCGGCTTCGTGAATATCCGGTCCGTATCGTCGAATTCTACCAAACGCCCCTCGTAAAAGAAAGCGGTCATATCGGAAACCCTGGCCGCCTGCTGCATGTTGTGCGTGACGATGACGATCGTGTAATCGCCGCGGAGCTCCCCGATGAGATCCTCGATGCGGGTTGTCGAGCGCGGATCGAGCGCGGAGGCCGGCTCGTCCATGAGGAGGATCTTCGGATCGACCGCGATCGCCCGGGCGATGCAGAGACGCTGCTGCTGCCCCCCAGAGAGGCCGAGGGCGTTGTGGTCGAGGCGGTCCTTCACCTCGTCGAAGAGGGCGGCGCGCCTGAGGCTCCGCTCGACGATCTCGGCGAGGGTCCCCCGCTCGCTCAGCCCGTGAATGCGCGGTCCGAAGGCGACGTTGTCGAATATGCTCTTGGGAAACGGATTCGGTTTCTGGAACACCATGCCGATCATCTTGCGGGCGCGCAGGTACGTGCTCTTCCCGCAGCCGCTCGGACCGATGATGGCGGTCACCTCGCCCGCCCGGATATCGAGCGTCACTCGGTCGACCGCGGCTTTCGTGCCGTAGAAAACGGAGAACTCCCTCGCGCGAATAAGGGGGGCTCCGCTCGACTGCGTTCTTCCGTGGTGCGCTCCCGGGGACGGTCTCGCGAGCGGGGCGGCGGAATTGTCTCGTGCGTTATTCACTGTCTCCTCCGATTCGAACGTGTTCATCATTCCGAATCACCTAGCCCCTCAGCTTCTTCGATATTCGAGCGCGCATGACGATGGCGGTCAGGTTGAGAATCAGAACGAGCGCGACGAGCGTGAGCACCATGCCGTACTGGACGTGCCGTATCTCGTCGATCGCCTGATGCTCCGTCGCGAGATTGTAGATGTTCCAGGGAAGCGCCGGCGTCGGCTGCGAAAGGGTCTGCCAGACGGCGAGCGGCTTGCCGACGCTCACCGCAGCGGTGAAAATGATGGGCGCCGTTTCCCCGGCGGCCCTCCCCATGCTGATGATGACGCTCGTGAGCACGCCGGGGAGCGCGGCCGGGAGAATCACCGTGAGAATCGTCCGCCACTTGCTCGCGCCGAGGCTCATCGAGGCTTCCTTGTAGGTCAGCGGCACGGCCTTGATCGCCTCTTCCGAGGCGCGAATCACCGTCGGGAGCACGAGCACGGCGAGCGTGAGCGCGCCCGCGAGAACGCTCTTCGATTGCGAAACCTGCATCGTGTTGATGAAGAACGCGAGCCCGAAAAGCCCGAAGACGATGCTCGGAACGCCCGCGAGCGAGCTGATGCAGGTGCGGAGCAAGCTCACGAAATGGCTCTCCCCCGCGTACTCGGCGAGATAGATCGCCGTGACGATCCCGAGAGGGACGGCGAAGAGCATCGCGCCGAGAACGAGATAGATCGTCCCGAGCATCTCCGGCCAGATCCCGCCGAAGAAATGCGAATCGTACGATTCGTCGAACAGGAATCGCCAGTACCACGTGAGGCGTGGGCGCAGCATGTCCGCGGCGCCGCGTTCGAGCTCTCCGAAGACCGGCTCGAGCGACGTGCCCCTGAAACGATCGACGCGCGGTTTCAATATCTTGACGCCCATCTTCGAGGGATCGGAATAATCGTACTCCTCGGCGAAGCGGATCCCCCGGAGCTTGATCGCCGCGCGATCCCATCGCGTCTGTCCGTACTGCCGGCGCATGAGCACGGGCTCTTCCTCGCCCGGCATCGGCCCGAGCAGCTCCAGAACGAGATCCTTGAGATCGTTGAAATCGTCGCGATACCGCCGGCGGAATTCGGCATCCGCCGTGTCGAGCTGCGCCTCGAACCCCCGGATCGCGTCGTACACCGGCGTGCGCGCCGCCGCCGCCCGCGCCGCTTCGGCCTCGACCTCGGCGCGGCCGCCGCGATCAAATCTGTCCAGCATGAGCTTGCGATGCTCGATCGTGGCGCGGAACACGAACGCGGAGGAGCCCTTGACGAATATGGGACCGAGGAGAACGACGAGCGAGAGGGCCATGAACGCGATCGAAACGACGCTCACGAAGGTGAACGAACGGTTGAACAGCTTGCGTGTTCCGATCTGCATCCCTCTCACCCCCTCGCCCTTCGCGACCGCCGTATCGAGTATTCGCTCACGACGTTCATGACGAACGCGAACACGAGGAGGCACGCCGCCATGGCGAAGAGCACATGGTAGCGGGCCGAGCCGGTTACCTGATCCGCCTCGCCCATGTCCCCCGCGATGGTCGCGGTGAGCGTGCGCACCGGCTCGAGCAGATTGAACCACGGCGAGGGGATCTTCGCGGCGTTCCCGGAAGCCATCCACACGACCATCGTTTCGCCGACGGCGCGCATGACCCCGAGTATCGCGGCGGCGAGGATCCCGCTCCGCGCGGCGGGCACGACGACCCTGATGAGCGTCTCGGCGCGGGTGGCGCCGAGAGCGTAGCTCCCCTCCCTGAGCTCCCGTCCGACCGCGTTCAGCGCGTCCTCCGACACGCTCACGATCGTGGGAAGCGCCATGATCCCGAGTATGATCGAAACGTTGAGGGCGTTCGTTCCCGTCGAAACGGGGATGCGGCCGAGATATCCCGTCAGCGAGAGGAGAGCCAGGAGCGAGATGGCGCCGAGTGCCGCGGCGACGGCGATTCGTCCGGGCGCGCGCGCCTTCGACGACATGCGCGCGACGGCGGCGTCGCTCGCGAGGGCGACGGCGATGAGCAGGAGCGGCGTCAGCACGATCCACGCGCCCGCGACGAGAATGCTCCCCCCGTGCGTCTGGAGCAGCGGCGCGAAAACGACGAGCGCGAAGAAGCCGAAGACGACGGACGGAATCGCCGCGAGCATCTCGATGACCGGTTTCGCCACCTGGCGCACGGAAAAGGGAAGTATGTCGCTCAGGCAGAGCGCGGCGAGTATCCCCAACGGCACGGCGACGACCGAGGCGCCGAGCGTGACGAGCGCGCTCCCGACGAATATCGCGAGGGCGCCGAACTCCGGCTCCTCCCGCGACGGATACCAGTGCGTGCTCGTGAAGAACTCCTTCACGCCTTCGATCCTGAAGAAGGGGAGCGCGTCGCGCATGATGAAATAGAAGATAAAGAGAAGGACGATGACGGAGCTCGACGCGATCGCGACGAGCAGCGAATGGCCGAAAAAGGCGCCGAGGCGCCTGAAGCGCCTGGCGCCCTTGCTTATGAGAAGCTCTTCCCGCATCAGTACTTCGTGACGGGCACGAAACCGATCTCCTCGATGATCTGCTGGCCCTTCTGCGTCAGGTAGAGGTTCAGGAAGCCGTAGAGCCGGCTCCCCATCTTCGGATAGCCGTTCGTGAACATGAAGAGCGGCCGCGCGACCGGGTATTCGCCCGACGTGACGGTCGCGTTGTCGGGATATACGTTGTCGACCTTGATCGCTTTGACGGTCTTGTCGACGAACCCGAGTCCGACGTAGCCGATGGCCGCCGGCGTGCTCTGCACCCGCTGGCGGAT
>JAPLKY010000315.1 GCA_026387805.1 Candidatus Krumholzibacteriia bacterium | reverse complement strand
CATGGACTGCTGGACAAGAAAACGAAGAAGTACGGGGCCGTGAATATCTTAATCGAGGAGGAGGTCGAAGAGTTCGCAGAGGGACCGGAAGTCTGAATCATTCCTCCAAATAAGCCATCATCTTTATCGTTTCCATAAGGTCGCGACGCGATACGATTCCCACCACTCTGCCCTCGCCATCGATCACGGGCAGGCGGCCGTAGCCCTTTTTCATGATCAGGTGGAGTAGCGTTTCCGCGGGGTATTCCGGATGCAGCGCGTACCGCGTGATCTCCCGGTCCAGGATATCGGCAATCGTCGCCCGCTCCCATTCCTCCATCTCGACCTGCTTCACATCCCTGAGAGAAACCATGCCGGCGAGCGTGCCGTTTTCGAGCACGGGGAACGAGCCGTAATGGTACCTGAGGAAGTAATCGTCGACGAGATGCCGGAGACTCAAGGAGGCCTCCACCGTGATGACCGGAGAACGCATGACGTCGGACACCTTCAGGTTCCCGAGCGTCTGTCGCAGCGTGACGAGGAGGTAGCCCGATTGAGCGGCCTGCCGCAGAAAATATCCGATGAAGATGAACCAGATCCCGCCGATGAATTGCCCGACGAAGAAATTGAACACTCCGTAGACCATCAGGATGATCGCGAAGACGTTGCCGACGCGACTCGCGATGCGCGTCGCCTTCTGCACGTTCCCCGTCTTCTTCCAGATGACGGCGCGAAGGATCCGCCCCCCGTCGAGCGGAAAACCCGGCACCATGTTGAACGCGAGAACGATGAGATTTATGCGGTAGAGGCTGTTGGCGAGAACCAATACGAGCTGATGCCCGGCGACGAGCTTCGTGAGCCCGAAGAAAAGCGCCGCGAGGACGACCGACATCGCGGGACCGGCCGCCGCCATCTTGAGCTCGAGAATCGGATCGTCGACGTCGCGCTCCATCTGCGCCACCCCGCCGAAGAGGAAGAGCGTTATCTTGCGTATGGGAAGACCGTTCCGCGACGCGACGACCGCGTGGCTGAACTCGTGGAGAAGAATCGAAACGAACAGCAGGATCGACGTCAGGAATCCGAGAATCCACAGCTCCTGTTTGCTCCCGTCCGGGAGGACGTCCGCGTACCAGCCCGTCGCGAATGACCACGTCATGAGGGCGAGGACGAGGAGCCAACTCGCGTTGACCTCGACGGGGATCCCCCACAGGCGAAAGAGATGAATGCTGCTTCGGATCATGATCTCGGCAGGGTGTTAAGGAACTACATTCCGAGTCGGGATTCGCTCATTTCCGCGTACCGGCTGAAACGGTTATGCGCGTCGACCTCGATGAAGAGCGGTTGCGCGTCGCCGCTCGACCACGCGAACGCCATGATATCGATCGTGTCTCCCTGATTGACGAGGTGGGCGGCGGCTCCGTTCATGCAGATCATCCCGCTCCCCCGCTCCCCCTTGATCACGTACGTCTCGAGCCGCTTGCCGTTCGTATGATCGACGACGAGGACGTTCTCGTTCGGGCTCAGGTTGCTTTTCTCGATGAGCTCTTCGTCGATCGTGATGCTGCCGACGTATCGAAGATCGGCCTGGACGACCTTCGCGCCCATGATCATCGATTTCAGAAGCAGCCGTTTCACCCGTCACCCTTTCAAAAAGATACGTTCACCCGACGAACAGTATAGCAAACCGCCGCCCGTCGCGCTAGGTCGTTTCGCCATGCACCTCGGTGAGGTAGCGCACGAACCTGTTGTCCCCGTCGACGAGGATATTCTTGAAGAAACCCGAGGTCTGTTCGGACCACGTGAACGCCATGATGATGATCTCGTCCCCCGCGCGGACGTGATGGGTGACCGCCCCCGAGACGACGATCGCGCCGCTCCCCTTCCTTCCCTTCACGACGAATGCGTCGACCCGGGCGCCGTTCGTGTTGTCGACGAGCAGCACCCGCTCGAAAGGAGCGATGTTGGAGAGCGCGAGCAGCTCTTCGTCGACGATGATGCAGTCGAGCGAACCCTCCGCGACGCCCGTCACCTTCGCCTTGTGTATCTTCGATTTCACGACGAGCCGCTCGCCGAGCTTCGACGAAATGAATCTGAATTTCCCCGAAGGAGTGAGAGGAATCCCCTCGACCAGGTCGAAGCTTACCTCGAAGGCCTGTCCCATGTTTTCCCTGATCTTCCGCTCGAGCTCCCGCTTGTGCTCTTCCTTCCACTCGGGGCCGGGGACGATCCGGAAAACGACGCCGCCCCGCTCCCGCTGCTCGATCTGGAACTGCTTGATGCCGGGCACGGCGCGCGAGAGATACGTCCAGAAGAATCCTCCGACGGACTTTCCGTCCGGAGCCACGATCGCGTCGAAGGTGCGCCCCTCGATCCGATCGAGGAGCGGAAGCCCCCGCCCGCACGGACACTTCCTGAGCGTCGGCACGGCGAGATCCCCCGTCCGGTACCGGAGGAACGGCATGTAGAAATTGAGGAGATCGGTAATGACGATCTCGCCAACCTCGCCGCTCTCCGCCGGCCGGCCGCTCTCGTGGATCACCTCGACGAACATGAGGTCGCCGAAGACGTGGAGCCCGCTGCGCTTCTCGCACTCCTGGGCGACGTTCGCGAACTCGTTGCTCCCGTACCGGTCAAAGATCGGGCACGAGAACGCGTCCCGGATCATCTCGGCCTGGTGCGGAAAGATCTTCTCACCGCTCGACATCGCGGCGCGCGGCCTGATGCC
>JAPLKY010000368.1 GCA_026387805.1 Candidatus Krumholzibacteriia bacterium | reverse complement strand
CTATGTCGATGTCCCTCTTCTCCCACGGAAAGAGCACCCAGCCGCGCTCGTCGCAATGCCTGCATTCCTCGATCGGGTAGGTTTCGATCTGCCCGCCCCCCTCGCCGTATATGGTCTTTTGCATCGCGCACCTCAATTGTCTTGATTCCACGCCGGATTGTATCCTAACCTGCTGAAAATGCAAGGAGCGAGAAGCTGATACCCGGCGCTCCATCCCTGAAACTCGACGGGAGGCTTTCATGGACCCCGACAAGAAAAAATATATCATAGACGAGATCAGCGCGCAGGAGGCGTGGCGTCTCTTCAGGATACTCGCCGAGTTCGTCGAGGGATTCGACGCGCTCGCGAACATCGGGCCGGCGGTGACCTTCTTCGGCTCCGCGCGGGCGACGGAGAAGGAGCCGGAGTATACGGCCGCCCGTTCGCTCGCCGCGAAGCTCGCGAAGGACGGATGCACGATCATCACGGGGGGAGGACCGGGCGTGATGGAGGCCGCGAACCGCGGCGCGCAGGAAGGGGGCGGGCTCTCGGTCGGGCTCAACATCGAGCTTCCCTTCGAGCAGCGCCCGAACGTGTACGTCGACAAGCTTATCGGGTTCCGCTACTTCTTTGTCCGTAAGGTGATGTTCGTCAAATACTCGGTCGCCTTCGTCATTCTGCCGGGCGGTTTCGGGACGATGGACGAGCTCTTCGAAGCGCTCACCCTCATACAGACGCACAAGATCAAGCCGTTCCCCGTATACCTCCTCGGGAAGAGCTACTGGGGGGGGCTCGTGGATTGGGTGAAGAACGTTATGGTGAAAGAGGGCAAGATCTCGGCCGAGGAGCTCGACATTCTGCACGTCGTCGACGACCAGCGGGAGATCATCGAGGGGATATGGGCCGTGCGAAAGGCGATGGGGCTCTGAGCGGCGCGGCCGCTACGAAATGAGATAGCCTATTGTCAGGAGGGCCCCCGTGAGCGTGTGGCACACGATCGTGAGCGCGTTCGCGGGGGCCATTTCTTTCGGCGAGCCGTGCCTCTGCCGCGCGACGGCGATCGCCTTGATCGCGAAGGGCAGCGCGCCGAGAGCGACGAGCGTCGTTCGCGGCATGAGCCCAAAGGCCGCTCCGAGCAGTATCGGCACGAACGAGGAGAGCATGATCCAGCCGTAGACCTTCGACGCCTTCTGAAGGCCCATTCTCACGACGAGCGTTCGTTTCCCGGCGCGCGCGTCTGCGTTCATGTCCTGAAACTCGTTGATAAACACGACCGCCGCGATGAGAACGGCAAGGGGGAGAGACGCGACGACGCATTCCCACGACACGGCGCGCGTCTGGACGAAGTACGAGCCGGCTACCGCGAGAAGCCCGAAATTCAGCCCGATGAAGAATTCGCCGAATCCCCGGCTCGCGAGATTGACCGGAGGCGCCACGTAGAAGACGCCGCTCGCGATTCCGACGATTCCCAAAAGGATGATGTAGGGCCCCCTGAGGAGGGCGAGCGCCACGCCGAGGGCGAGCGCCGTTGCCAGGAGGGAAAGGGAAAGGGCAAGCACCGCCCGGGGGGAGATGAGATTTTCCTGGATGAGGCGGCTCCCGCCCGTGAAGGGGCGGACGAACTCGGTGTTGAAGGCGTCGTTCCCCGAGCGATGGTCGAAATAGTCGTTCGCGACGTTCGTGCCGAGGTGTATAAAGACGACGCCGGCGAGCGTGAGGGCGAAGAGAAGCGGGTCGAACGCGCCCGTCCGCGCGTGCGCGACGGCCGTTCCGAGAAAGACGCTCATGACGCTCGCGGGGAGGAACTCGGCCCGGAGCTCTTTGATAAGAATGGATGGTTTGATCATACGGCGCCCAGTATAGAGCATCGCGCCCGGCCCGGGCAAATGAAATGGGCTCTCGCAATCGAGAGCCCGGGAAGCCGCCCCGGCTGACGGCGGGAAAGAAAAGAGCGGAGGTTTCAAATCTCCGCTCTTTCGCTCCTGTTCCGGTGATTATCTCGGAACTCTATGGCTTACCAACCCCAAACGCTCTTGCCCCATACCGACTTGCCCCATACGCTCTTGCCGAGGAGGAGCATCGTTACGATGAAGCTCATGTGTGTGAAGTGAAACATCTCGAACCTCCTTTTTGTTTCTCACCGCTGCCGTTGACTGCTTCCTGTTTCCTGTAATATCAAGTCGCGTGCCAAAGTTGCCGATTGTTCCTTTT
>JAPLKY010000275.1 GCA_026387805.1 Candidatus Krumholzibacteriia bacterium | reverse complement strand
TATGTAAGATATATTTGACACTATATAGGCACTAATTGATTAATGTTATTATTTGCAGTTGGTTGCGGCGTCAATTAATTATTACACAACAGTAAACAAAAGTTTACTTTTTCAACACAATGCCGGCCGGGTCGATCTCTCTATGAAGGATCTCGATTTCTCTCGCCGTGGGAGGCGTCGTCGTCTCGAGCGACGGGGCGACCTCGATCTCGAAGGATGTCGCTGCCTCGACGTCGGCGACCGTCACACCGGGATGCATGGCGATGAGCCTCATCGTCTTTCCTTTTCCGCCGAAATCGAAAACGCCGAGCTGCGTGATGACGCGGTACGGCCCCGAGTTCTTCGGGAGCCCGGCCCGCTCGCGCGCCCCCTCGCCGTCGAGATATCCCGGCGTCGTGACGAAGTCGCACTTCTCGACGAGGCGCTTCTTGTCCTGCCGAATGATGATGATCGTGCGACGCGCGAAGGAGCCGACATCGTTCGCGCCGCCGCTCCCCGGGAGCCGCGCCTTCGGATGATCGTGATCGCCGATGACGGTCGTGTTGATGTTGCCGTGCTTGTCGAGCTGCGCCGCTCCGAGAAATCCGAAATCGACGTAGCCTGCCTGGGCGAACGACATGACGTCGTGCATGCTGGAGGCCGCGACCGCCTTGTGGAAGGTGCGCGAATCCCCGACCGAGATCGGAAGCGTGGGGATCTGCGCTCCGATGCCCCCCGCCTCGAAGATGATGAGAAGCCCCGGAGCGTGCGTCTTCTGCGCGAGCATGCCGGCGAGCATCGGAAGCCCCGTCCCGACGAGCGCGGAGGTGTTGTCCTCGAGCAGCTTGGATGCTACCGAGATGAGGAGCTCGTTTTCCGTGTATCCCTTCGTTTCCATGATTACTCTTTCTTCCTGTCGAGCCAGGGCGCGCGCATCCGTTCTTCGAGCGCCTCGACTCGTCTCAGGTGCTCGAGCTTCTTCGCGCCGCCGGCGAGCTCGAGGTATTCGGCGAAATCCTTCACGCCGTATACGTATTTGTCGAAGAAGCGCTCGGCGCCCTCGTCCGTCTTCGAGACGCTCATCCATTCGCCGATGATTTCCTCGTCGAAGAAGTAGAGGTAGGGCATCTGGCACGGATGCGATCCGTGCGGCACCTCGATGACGGCGTCGACGTACATGTAGGGGATCACCGTGCGCCAGGGCTCCCGGCGGATCTCCGCCTCCTCGATGATCTTCTCGGTCGTCACGACGAGGCGGCGCGCCGAGCGGGCGAGCTCGTAATCCATGATGAGGATGCCGTCGATCTGGCAGTTGCCGAATTTGTCGCATCGCGGCACGTGCATGAGGACGACGTCCGGATTGGCCGAAGGGATCAGGGTCACCGGCTTCCCGGTGAAGGGGTCGGTCACCGATTTCGCGGACGAATACTTCAGCGTGTCGGTGCCGAGGAGGTTGCGCGCGGCGACGAACGGCACGCCCATCATCCCTGCGAGGAAGCGCCACTGGTATCCGGCGTTCGAGGTCTCGGCGACGACCTTGACCTTCCCCGATTCGACGGCGCGCCGCCCGGCGGCCGAGAGGCCGCGGAGCTCGTGGCCGAACGAATAGGCGGCCTCGACCTTCGAGACGCACCCCGCGCCGATGAGGGTGTCGAGGTCGTGCACGGCGGTCTTCCCGGCGATCGCGAGATTGCGCTTCTTCTGCCGGATGATCTCGTAGATGACCGACATCGCGACCCTGATATGGCCGAATCCCCCCGAGGCGACGTACGAGCCGTCCGGAATGAACCGCTCGACCGCTTCCTTCACCGTCGTCCGCTTGTCGACGAGGGCCGCCGACTTGTTCGCGGCGATCCAGGCGCGATGCTCGTCGGGGTCGTGAAAGCCGAGAAGCTCGCCCTTTCCTTCTTCGAGAATATCCATTCGCTGCCTCCGGGGCGCGAACCGGCGCGCCGCTTGTCCCTGTCTTCTCCGATTATTCGAAACAGCCGAGATTGCGGGCGATCACGATGCGCTGGATCTCGCTCGTTCCCTCGCCGATCTCGAGGAGCTTCTGGTCGCGGTAGAAGCGCTCGACCTGGTACTCGCGCATGAGGCCGTAGCCGCCGTGGATCTGCACGGCGTGGTTCACGGCCCGGCTCATGACCTCGCTGCAGTAGAGCTTCGCCATCGCCGCTTCCATCGTGAACGGGCGTTTCTGCTCGCAGAGCCAGCACGCCTTGTAGAGGAGATCCCGCGCGGCCTCTATCTCCATTGCCATGTCGGCGAGCTTGAAGGCTATGGCCTGGAAGCTCGCGAGCGGCTTCCCGAACTGCCTGCGCTCCTTCGAATAGGCGAGCGCGAGCTCGAAGGCGCCCTGCGCGCCGCCGAGCCCCATCGCCGCGATCGCGAGGCGGCCGCGGTCGAGCGTCGCGAGCATCTGCTTGAAGCCTTCGCCGCGCTTCCCCACGAGATTCTTCTCGGGGACCTTCACGTTATCGAAGTAGAGCTCGCCGGTATTTGACGAGCGCCACATCATTTTCCCGTGCATTGTTTTCGTGGTGACGCCGGTGGTCTTGTTCGGGACGAGGATGCAGGAGAGCTCGCTCTTGCCTTTTCCGCGCTCTCCCGTCTTTGCCTGCACGATGATGATCTCGGACATGGGAGAGGACGAGTTCGTGATGAATATCTTGCTCCCGTTGATGATCCACTCGCCGCCCTTGAGCTCGGCGGCCGTCTGGCTGCCTCCCGCGTCGCTTCCCGCGTTCGGCTCGGTAAGCCCGAAGGAGGAGAGGATCTCGCCGCGGCAGAGGCGCGGGAGCCACTCGCGCTTCTGCTCGTCGTTTCCGAAATAGAAGATGGGGCCGATGCCGAGCGAGTTCGCCGCGGCCACGGTCGCCGCGGCCGAGCCGTCCACGCGCGCGAGCTCCTCCACGGCGATGACGTAGGCGACGTAGCCGACGTTGCTTCCGCCGTACTCCTCGGAGACGAACATGCCGAAGAGGCCGAGCTCGGCCATCTTCTTCACGAGGTCGAGGGAGAACTCCTCCTTTTCGTCCAGCTCCTCGGCGACCGGTCTTATCTCCTTCTCCGCGAACTCGCGTACGGAATCCCGGAGTATTTGCTGCTCCTCGGTGAGATCGTAATTCAGCATGTACGCCCTTTCTTTATGCGCAGTTGATTCGAGAAACAATAGAAAATGAATTATAGATTCGGCTGGCGGCGGTGTCAAAGAAAAAGCTCGCCTCCAGTGGCGCCTGCAGAATTGGGTGCCCGCGGCCGATCATCTGCAGCGCATCGCTCGCAGCCAAAGCTACTCCGGCCTTAAACGCCGCCGTATAATTCCGTCTTGGCCTTCTCATTGCACTGCTCCTTTGTCGGGCGAACTTTTCGACCATCACAGCAGGTCTTTCCCCTAAGCGCGAGTCCCAGATTCTTGGGCCACTTCTGAAAAATATAACTCAGAGGTTCTCTGCGGCAACTTTGACTACGATTGACTCGCCCGTCTAACACGTTGCGTGGGTAACGCGCGTTGCAACGAGATGCGCGCTGTCTAGCGCGACGAATCTGTCAAATCCAGCGGCGCGTAAGAGTCTCTCGATGTCATCCCATGGGTTTGCGTATCCCGCCCGTTGCAGCGTGAACTGGTGGACTTCGATGAACAAAGCGCGAACAATGGGAAGCGTCCGCGACGCGCCTTGCAAGGCGAGCATCTCTGCCCCTTCAATGTCAAGCTTGATGCAATCCGGACGTGGTTGGCCCGATGCAACGAGAGCGTCGATGGTTTGGCACTTCATCCATTCTCGAACGGCACAAGATTGTTTCGTCGTATAGGATTGTTCGAAGAAACTGTGCGTACTCTTTTGCCCTCGTGACCAGAATTCACGACTCTCATCGATATTGCTTATGGCGGTGGCAACGATGTTCACATTGGTGCATCCATTGCGCTCAATGTTACGTAGGAGCAGCTCACGTGATTGCGAATCCGGCTCTACGGATACAACACGTCCATATGGCCCTACGCGAAGCGAGATAGGTATGGTCCAAAGGCCGATATGCGCCCCAACGTCGTAGACAACGTCACCCTCGCTGATGCAGGTCCGTAAGAAATGAGTGCGCAGGTCCGCGTCGAGCGGATTGAGCGCGTACCATCGATGTTGCGTCGAACCGGCATACACGCAGAACTTCAGGCCGTCCGCTGTGGCTTCAATTTCGCCGTCAGCCATGGTGTCTGCCCGTTTTCTAAGCGCACGTGATCGAAGACTTTTGGCCGCCGCACGCGGAGCAAGCAAAGCGCGGGCGGCGGGGGCCATCAATCGTCGAATCAACTGTGACGAACAGCGTTGCATCATAAAGGCGCAAAGCCAGCCGGCCGGGGTAATTCTAATGAATTGCTGGCCAGCCCTAGACCGTGCGGAGACTAGACCAGAGCGTTCCAGCCAATTCCACGCTGAGACAACCTCGTCCACTTGCTCACCGGTCGCCAGCGCCGTCTCATGTATCAAGTTGTGGATCGCCATGAATGGGAGGCGGCCACGCTGCGCGCGCTCACAAATAAGCTCAAGAAGAACCTCATTTGGAGGGATTCTTTCGCGTTGCGCAATCTGCGAGTGCTGCACTCTAACGAGCCTCCTCCTGCCGCCACGAATGCCTTCCGAAGCACGTTGCCTCGCCGAGGTGGGCCTCGTCCAATCTAACGTTGTTCAATGGCATCCGGTGATGTCTTCCGTCCAACCCTCCACTTCTTCATGAATGGGTTCGGCATTCTCGAGTTCCGCATTTATTGGGAAGTCGGCCATTCGCTTCCCATGAACATCGTATGCGACGCGAACCTTTGGCTGATCGCAACCGGAAAGGCTATCAAGCTTGATGAGGGCATGGTCCGTTGGACGGTGGAATATATTCGTACGCGAGCTCTCGCAACAAGGCTGCCTCTTCAGCGTCCATTTCTGTGACGAAGGGACCCGTGCCGAAGCATGTGGGAAATGCCTTCCAGGCGCCGATGACACGATCATTGGGCCGGAATGCGTCTGAACCGATAGGAGCGAATTCGGATAGGCAGCAGGGCGACTATGTAAACGGGTGGGCGCCGCGATAATCGTCGCGTAGCGCACCGAAT
>JAPLKY010000127.1 GCA_026387805.1 Candidatus Krumholzibacteriia bacterium | reverse complement strand
AATCCATTATCGTTCATGATGACACTCCCGGCGAGGGAGAGCGCGGGAACAAGGAGCAGCAAGAACGCGGCAAGGACGGTTGCAATCCTCATGGTGACAAACCTCCCCTTCATGTTGACACACCTCAAGTTGCTGAGGGGGTCCAGCTGTCGAAAGTAGTCGTTGCCCTTCAAGAGAGGAAGCAACGATGATCATTTATCACTCCCAAGGAGATTATCACCCCCCAAGAGTTAGGTAACGTATTTTACCACAAATGGATTCATCCGGTCAATCACAAAATACGCGAGGAGATTACTCCTGAGCACACGAGGAAAATGTCTTCCAAGAACGCACAGTCGCATAGGGCCGACACGACGCGACCGCTTCCGGTGAGCAAGAGGGCGCAGGACATACCTGACCACCGTCACGGCAGGTCCGGGATTCGATTCCCCGGCGGCATGGCGCACATATTTGTGGAACATTGTCATATGGTCGCCCCCCTGTCCTACCGTGGGGAACCTCTCGAGTCGGGCGTTCTCGACTTCATTGCAATTAGCTGATTAAGAGAAACCTCCGGCACACCGATCCGTCGTCGTTGTCAAATTTCGATTACATAGTCGCCAACAACTTACATCGCGCCAATTGGATTGCAATCGCGAGGCTGATTTTTTTCTTGCATACATGGCTCGTCATTGTGGTATCATCCGCCCATCCACTCACTCACTCATGACAAGCTCGGATTCGTTGCTTCTCGCCGCGTGCAGGTTTCAATGAAAGGAGGTTTCTTCCAACCGTTCCGAGTTGCCGTTGACCGTCCGAACGGTCCGAGACCCCACCTGTCGAATGCCCGGGTGAACACATCCAGCACGGGCAGCCGTATCCGGGCAGGCGACGCAAACCGTAAGGAGTGGCAATGAAGACTAAGTCGTTTATTGCGTCAATGTGCCTGCTGTTCGCTCTGCTTCCGCTTCTGAGCGCAGCGGCGATGCCGCCGGACGAGATCGGGTTCGCACCCGCGCAGAGAGGCTTCGTCACGGCGGGCGAGAAGACTCTACAGTATGCCCCCGCGAGAATCCTCGTCAAGTTCAAGGAAGCAAGTCTGCAAAGCTCCAGATTGATGATCGGCCTGAAGAAAGGGACGGAGGTGCCAAGCGCGACGACCGGTATCGCCACGGTGGACGCCCTCGGCATCGAGCTCGGCGTTGCGCGGATTTCGCGTCCATACGTTGAGCTCAAGAACAAGAGCGAAGCCGCTCGACTCGGCGTCGAGCGCTGGTATATGCTTGAGCTGAAGGATGGATCCAACGTCATGGATGCGGTCGCGCGGTACGCGGCCGATCCGGGCGTCGAATCGGCGCAGCCCGATTACCTCGCCTTCCCCGCGGTCATCCCCACCGACCCTCTGTACCACGATTCCTGGGGACACAACAACACCGCACAGCTCCCCGGTCTTGACTGGGGCGGAACCTACGACCACACGCTCACGACGACGGTCGGCACCCCGGGCTTCGACGCCAATGCCGAAGTCGCATGGGGCGCCGCCCAGGGCTTCGGAAGCGCGTCCGTGATCATCGCCATCATAGACACGGGGGCCGATATCGACCATCCGGACCTGACCCTCGTCACCGGCTATGATTTCGGCGACAGCGACACCAATCCGGACGACAACTCCTCGGGCGGCGGACACGGCACCTGCTGCTCGGGTGTCGCCGTAGCGAAAGCCAACAACGGCCTCGGCGCCTGCGGCATCGCCCCCGGCTGCAAGGTGATGCCCCTCAAGGTCGCAAACAGCGCGGGCAGCATGTACTTCTCGGCGATCCAGAACGCGCTCTATTACGCCGCGGACAACGGCGCCAACATCATCAGCATGAGCCTCGGCGCGGCGATCTCGAGCGATCCCGCGACCGATACCGCGATTCTCTACGCGTACAACGCCGGCTGCGTCATCCTCGCCGCCACCGGCAACGAGAACATGAGCACGATCAGCTATCCGGCGATCAACGCGAACGTGATCGGCGTCGGCGCCGCTTCCCCCTGCGGCGATCGCAAACGGAGCAGCAGCCTGAGCTCCGAGTGCAATCCCGGCGTCTCCACCGATCCGAACGGTTACACGTGCGATGGGGAACGCTGGTGGGGCTCCAACTACGGCACGAACACCGCGAACGCCGCGGGCGCCGTGGACGTTATCGGCCCGACGATCCTGCCGACGACGGATATCGTCGGCAGCGGCGGCTACCGCACGGGCGATTATGAGCCCTTCTTCAACGGCACCTCCTGCGCGACTCCGTACGTGGCGGGCGTGTGCGCCCTGATCAAATCCGCCAATCCGACCTGGACGAACGCCCAGATCCGCACTCAGCTCGTGAACACGGCGATCGACGTCGTGAACGTCGAGGCAGGCGCGGGCTGGGATCGCTACACCGGCTACGGCATGGTCGACGCGGCGGCCGCCGTGGGCGGAGGCGGTCCGGTCGCTCCCGTCGCGGCCTTCATCGGCTCGCCGACGAGCGGCACCGTACCGCTCACGGTGAACTTCACCGATCAATCCTCGGGCGCTCCGACGAGCTGGAGCTGGACTTTCGGCGATGGCGGCACGTCCACGGCGCAGAACCCGATCTACACATACAACGCGACGGGAACGTATACGGTGACCCTCACGGCGACGAACGCCGTCGGTTCCGACGGCGAGACCAAGACGAACTACATCACCGTGAACGCGTGCGCCGCGCCGGTGGCGAACTTCGTCGGCACGCCTACGTCCGGCAGCATCCCGCTCACCGTGAACTTCACCGACCAGTCGACGAACTCCCCCACCTCGTGGAGCTGGACCTTCGGCGACGGCGGCACGTCGACCGCGCAGAATCCGTCTCACGTCTACTCGACAGCCGGGACGTACAGCGTGACGCTCACGGCCACGAACGGCTGCGGATCGGATGCGGAGACAAAGACCAACTACATCACGGCCTCGTCGTCTCCCACCTGGACACGCATCACGTTCGACAACTTTGAAACGGGCATGGGCACCTATACGGACGGCGGCGCCGATATGGCGCGGTATAGAGGCACCACCTATTCCCACCAGGGAAGCTACTCGGCCGACATCCAGGATAACAGCGGCACGGCCTCGTCCTTCTATCACACGACCGGCAAGAACGTGTCGAGCTACAACACGCTCCAGGTCGACTTTTGGTTCTATGCCGTGAGCATGGAGTCGGGCGAGGACTTCTGGGTGCAGTACTACAACGGCTCCTCCTGGAGTACCGTTGCGACGTACACGAGGGGCACGAACTTCAGCAACGGCGCCTTCTACCATGCCGTCGTAACCATTCCCCGAAGCTCGTACACCTTCCCGACGAACGCCAAGATCCGGTTCATGTGCGACGCGAGCGACAACAACGACGACGTCTACATCGACGAGATCGAGTTCCGAGGCACGACGAGCGTCGTCGGCGCGATCGCCGATGGACTTGTGGCGCAGAACGGGCCGGTCGCCCCGAGCCCGTTCTCGCTATCGCAGAACTATCCCAATCCGTTCAACCCGATCACGACAATCTCCTTCAAC
>JAPLKY010000434.1 GCA_026387805.1 Candidatus Krumholzibacteriia bacterium | reverse complement strand
TTCTGCGTGCCCCGTATCGCGCAGTAGATCCCGCACATCGAGCAGAGCTTCTCCGAATCCCCCGATATCGGATCGAACATGCCGCGCGCGGTCGCCGGATCGATGCTCCTCGACAGCGCGCGCTCCCAATCGAGCGCCGCGCGGGCGCGAGAGACGTCGAGATCCCAATCGGCCGCCCCGGGGAGACCTTTCGCGATATCGCCGGCGTGCGCGGCGATGCGGGCCGCGATGACCCCTTCGTGCGCGTCCTTGATCGAGGGGAGCCGCAGATGTTCGGCCGGCGTGACGTAGCAGAGAAAATCGGCCCCGTGCTGGGCGGCGACCGCGCCCCCGATCGCGCTCGTTATGTGATCGTATCCGGGCGCGATGTCCGTCACGAGCGGCCCGAGAACGTAGAAGGGCGCGCCCTTGCAAATCCGTTTCTGCATGGCCACGTGCGCGGGAATGTCCTGGAGCGGCACGTGCCCCGGCCCCTCGACGAACACGCTCACGCCGCGCGCCCGCGCGCGTTCGACGAGCTCGCCGATGACGAGAAGCTCTCCCATCTGCGCGAGATCCGTGGCGTCGGCGATGGCGCCCGGTCTGAGCCCGTCGCCGAGACTGAGCGCGAAGTCGTGCTTCGCGGCGATATCGAGGAGCCGATCGTAATGCTCGTAATAGGGATTTTCCTTGTTGTTCGCGATCATCCACTGGAGGAGAAAGCATCCGCCGCGGCTCACGACTCCGGCGATCCTCGTGGAGGCGACCGCCTCGGCGAGCCTCTTCACGAGGCCGCAGTGTATCGTCATGAAATCGACGCCGTCCCGGGCTTGCCGCTCGACGACCTCGAAAAACGCCTCCGTTTCCGTATCGGGTATGTCCCTCCCCGAGCGCGTCGTTTCAACGATGGCTTGATAGATGGGGACGGTCCCGAGCGGAATCGTCGATTTCGCGCAGATCGTCCGGCGAATCGCGTCGAGATCGCCGCCCGTCGAAAGATCCATGACGGCGTCGGCGCCCGCCTCGATGATGACGCGGAGCTTCTCGAGCTCGACGTCGGGATTGTCATGCGCGGGACTCGTTCCGATGTTCGCGTTGACCTTCGTCCGCAGATTCTGGCCGATACCGATCGGACGGCAGTGCTCCCGGGCCGTGCCCGTAATGATCGCTCGGCCCTCGGCCACGAGACGCCGGAGCGTCTCGGGCTCGACGCGCTCGTCCGCGGCGACCGACCTGAGCGCGGGCGTCAACTCGCCCTTCCTGGCTCTCTCGAATTCCGTCAATCCTCGCCCCTTTCTCCGTCTGCAATCAATGTAGTATACATTGATGGAAGACGCCCCGTCAATCGCGGGATCAGAATTTCTCGACGAGCGAGATATGGATGCGCGTTCCCTCGAGCGAAAGCTGCTCTCCGACGCCGAAGCTCAGGACCACGATGCCGAGCGGGGATTGCGACCGCAGGCCGAAGCCCGCGCCGTTCTTCAGGGTCCATCCCTCGCCGCCCCGGAAGAACGCGCCGGCGTCATCAAAGAGAAAAAGCCAACCCCCCTCGCCGAACCGGTACTCGACGTTCGCGAAGACGATCCGTTCCCCGCGGAACTGGCTCTCACGGTAGCCCCGGAGCGTCGTCGCGCCGCCGAGCGGAAAGAGCTCTGCGAGCGGAATCGCTCCCGTCGAATGGACCGCCTCGGCGACGAGCCTCGCGTACGCGCTCTGGTTTCCCCACGTGCTCTTCCCGGCGCGACCGTCGACGCGATACAGAAC
>JAPLKY010000018.1 GCA_026387805.1 Candidatus Krumholzibacteriia bacterium | reverse complement strand
AGATGCGGAAAAGCCTCGCAGCGGGCATCAAGCGGTCGTTCGCCGACATGAAGAAATCGGCGGGCGCCCAAGCGGCGACGGACCGCCGTGACAAGGATCTCAACTTCAAGCTCGTGCTCCTCGGCATCACGATCGTTTTCGCGTTCATGATCGCGATCTACTTCGGCTTCTCGGGCACGATCGGGGGAGCGCTCGTGGCGGCCCTCGTGATGCTCATCGTCGGGTTCCTCTTCGCGGCCGTATCGGGGAACCTCGTCGGGATGATCGGCTCCTCCAACAACCCAATCTCGGGGCTGACGCTCTCGACCCTGATCATCGCGGCGCTTCTCATCGTCGTGATCGGCGTCAGGGGAGATGCAGGCGTCGCCGCCGTTCTCGGCGTCGCGAGCGTCGTGTGCGTCTCCTCGGCGGTCGCGGGCGAGATGCTCCAGGATCTCAAGGTGGGACACATCCTCGGCGGTACTCCGTGGAAGATGCAGGCCGGCAACTTTATCGGCGTATGGATCTCGGCCGCCGTCATGTTCTTCCCACTCTACATTCTCAACGCCTCCAACATCAAGATGGGAGGCATCGGCTTCGGCGACAAAGCGCTCTCGGCTCCGCAGGCCGGGCTCATGGCGATGCTCGCCAAGGGTATCGTCGGCAAGGAAATGGCCTGGCCGCTCGTCATCGTCGGTCTCGTCATGGGGCTCGCGATGATCCTGATCAAGGTCAGAAGCCCGATGCTCTTCTCGGTCGGCATGTACCTGCCGCTCGAAACGACGTTCGCCATCTTCGTCGGCGGCATCATCAGGGGCATCACCGACATGCTGGCCAAGAGAAGGAAATTCAACGAAGCGCAGAGGATCCGCGTCGACAACGCCGGGATTCTCGGCGCGGCGGGTCTGATCGCAGGCGAGGCGCTGATGGGGCTGATCATTGCAGCCTTCGTCTTTTTCCAGGACAAGCCGTTCTGGCAGCAGACCTTCTATACGCCCGGCGGCATTCTCGCCGTTCTCGTCGCCATTGTTCTCGCGCTCTACCTGATCGTGCGGCCGCTGCGTAATGCCGGCAAGGCGGACGAGCCGCCTCCGCCGTCCGCAGTGATGTAGAAACGCTTGTATTGATTCGATCTCAATGAGGAAAGAGGGTGATTCACTCACCCTCTTTCCTCGAACGGACGGATTCCACAATGGGAAAACGCACAAGAGCGGACGTCAACCTCCTCGACCTCGTTCCGCGGAGGACCGCCGAGCACGAGATCGACGAGGAGCATCTCGTCACGGTCCTCATGCCGCGATTCCGGAACCGCTTCATGCAGCGCTGGCTCGTGCCGCGCTATCGGAGCCCGCACATAAAGATCAAGCTCGACGAGATCGGGAGCGAGGTCTGGCTCCTCTGCGACGGCAGGCGAAACGTCGGGGAGATCGCCGTCTTGATGAGGGAGAAATTCAACGAGCGGATCGAGCCGTGCAACGACCGGCTCGCGCGCTTCTTCAAGCAGCTCGAGCAGGCCCGTTTCATCAGCTATACGAATCTCGAAGAACGCCTCAAGGCTGTTCGGGCGTAGCGTCCGCCGGGGCCGCAGTTGACGCGGGCGGGGCGAGGATGGCGCGAGCGGGCGATGCGAGGATCCCGTAGCCCTCGACCGCGATCGTCCCTCCCGCACCGTTCTTCTTTTCGAAGGGCGTCACCGGCCCGTCAACCCACACCTTGAATCCGGGAAACGCGCATAAGACGCCCGCCAGCGGACCGGCGAGGGCATACTCGACGCCCGAACGCGATTCGACGAGCACGAGACCCGTGCCGCGTAAGACGAGTGTGCCGATGGACGGCGCGCGGCCGCCGACCGGGGCGAGCTCGTAGCTCTCGACGAGGAATTCGGGACCGCTCGCCGTCTTTCCCGTGACCCTTCCCGTCACACGCACCCGGTGGCCCGCGAGACTTCTCAGCTCATACTCGAACCGCGGACTCGACAGCGCGCAGACGCTCCCTCCCGCATCCGAGAGGACAACCGTCCGGTCGAGCGGATCTTCGCCCGCGAGCGCCACGTCGCCTTCGAGCGTGACGGAAAGCTCCGGGGCCAAAGCGGGCTTCGGCGGCGGCGCTCAGAGCGTGCAGAAAACGAGCGAGAGAAATGCGATGGGAAGCGCGAACCGAACAGACGCCGCGCGCGCGACGGCGAACGTGCAAATGCCGGAGAGCGCGCGTCTATCGGGTACGAATAACGACCGCATTCATTCTCCCCGTCGAAGCCTCGCCCTCGATCGTGAAATCGACCGTCGCCCCGGCCGGAATCGTGTACAGGATATACTCGGGCGCCATTGCCTTGACGAAACTCTCCAATGTGCTCGAGATACTCCCCGATATGGTGAGGATCGGTTCGAAATGCGGGTCGACGGCGTTGTCCTGCAGGTTGAGCGAAGAGTAATTGAATCGGGGATCGCTTGTGATCCCCCTGTCGTCCAGATAGCAGGCGGCGACCCAATCGGCGAACAGCTCGCTGAAATATGCGCCGGTCACGGCCTCGACGTTCGCGACCCCTGCCTTCTTCGATTGAACGAGATCCTTGAAGATGCGCGTCCCAAAGCGATCTCCGAGATGACGGAGAAAGAGAAAATCCGCGCCGCGCTCCTTGAGCTCGTTCCCGCCGTAGATCAGGGTGACGTTTCGGGGATTCTCGAGATAAAGGTTCGCACGCCCGATGTTGCTCGCATCGAATCCGTTCAGGTCCTCGGCGATATGCGCGAGCCCCTCGTTCATCCAGAGCTCTTCCATATAATCGGCCATATAGCCGCCGCCATACGTGAGAACACGGTAATTGAACAGGATCATATGGAGGAACTCGTGCGCGAGCACGCCCCTGATGACGCCCAGCGTCTTTTCCTTCGGGAAGTAGTTGCCGAACTTCAGATCGGCGGGATCGGGATCGGGGACCATCGTATAGAAGATCTCCCTCGCGTTCGTCACGCTGCCGGCGAAATCGGGAAGGAGATCGACCGCAAGGAAGAACCCCGCGATGTAGCCCTCATCCCCGCCGGCCGAACCGCCGGGCGTCATCCGGTTCACGACGGGGGTCATGAGGATTGCGACTTTCCCGTCGCCGTTGATGTCCGATTCGTTCCCGAAGGAGCTGCGATCGACTGCGTATATGCTCGCGTCGTACGCGAGGCCAAGATCCTCGGCTTCAGCGTCCGAGAGACACGATTGCGGCGTCTCCGCGTCCACGTAGAGGAGCGTATGCGCGCCTTCATACTTGAGATCCGCCGTGACCGTCGTGAAATTATCCGGGTCGAGAAGCTCGTTTCCCGAGGCATTCGGATTGGTGAGCACCCTGAACGTCGCCTGGGGAGCGGCGCCGACGCCGACGGATGAGCGAACCGGGGCGCTTCGCCGGGGCGCCCCCGTCCTCCTCGCGAGAAGATCCTTGATCTCTTCGTTGATGCGCTTCTCGAAATCCCGACGCCTCGATCCCATTTCACCCGCGGATTGATTCTGTCGTTGACCGGCCCGTTCGGACGAAGGGACGCCTTTCGACGCCGCGGCCGCGACCGTCGGCCCGGCATCGGACGGCTCGCTCGCGAGCGCGATCGAGCTCTGCGTCGTTATGGAGTATAGATAGGTCCACAGGTTCTGGGTTTCCGTGGGAAGGGGAGGCGCCGCATCGCTGAAGACAACGACCAGATAATCTTCACTCGAAGCTCCCGCCGTGATCGAGAATGTATACTCCTCTCCGGAGAAGAACGACTTGCCCACGTTGCCGGCGGCGAGCCGGACGCCGAACGGCAGGGCGGCCGAGGCGGATACGGGCGGCTCCACGGAGGCTGAAAACATTCTTCCGAGCTGCGCCGTGCGCTCGACGCGGACGCTTCCCGTGAACGCTCCGTCCGGAACGACCCCCCTGAGCTCGGTCCCGGAGCCGCCGAAAGGAACGATAATGCGGCGCGAGGAGGCCGAGGAGAACCTGTCGGGAGAGATCACGATCGCGTTCGCCGAAGGATGCGGGCCGAAGCCCGATCCGCTGACGACGACCGTATCGCCGTATGCCCCCGAATCGGGGGAAATCGAGGTGAGAACGGGCGCCTCCAGAATGATGGTATCCGGTTCGGTGCTGCAGCCGGCACACGCCGCAAGAAGCGCGAGAAGAACGATCCAGGCGCGGAAATCAGTATAGTTCATGGTGTAGACGACCTCTGCGATAGGGCCCTCGAAGCCGAAACCGATTGTCATTCGTAAAATACCAGATTGCCCCCCTTCTTTCAAATATTTGCGCGCAAGGCATGCAACTTGCTCGTTTTCAAGGAAATGTCCCAACTCAACGCAGGCATAATCGAAACGGCGGCCGACGCCCGCGCGAGCCTCGAGCGGCTCTGCCGGGAGAGCGGCTGGCAGACGATTGGATTCGCCGCGGCCGGCGACTTTGCCGCGGCGCGGCACAAGCTGGAGTATCAGATGCTCCTCATCTCCCTGAACAAAGGGGCAGCCGGGGAGGAGATCGAAACGACGCTCTCGGTCCTTCGCGCCTGGCGCGAGGCCCACCCGCAGACGCAGATCGTTCTTCTCGCGCCGGAGGAGTTTCATGCGGCCGATCGCATTGCACTGATCATCGGGGCGCGCCACATTCTCCACAAGCCATACCGCGACGAGGACGTCGCGCAGATCCTCGCGGCCGTCGCGCAGGGCGTCGGCAAGCGGTCGCGCAGGAGCGTGCTCGAGAAGCGCGCGATCGGGCGCGAGGGATTCGAGGAGATCGTCGGCGTGAGCGAACGGATGAGCGAGATCGTCGACCTCGCGCGCAAGGTCGCCGCGAGCGATACGACATCCATCATGATCACGGGAGAATGCGGAACGGGAAAAGGCGCCCTCGCCAAGGCGATGCACCTCGCGAGCCCGCGCCGCGAGGGGCCGTTCATCGAGGTCAACTGCGCCGCGATCCCGCGCAACCTGCTCGAGAGCGAGTTCTTCGGCCACGAGCCGGGCGCGTTCACCGACGCGAAGGAAGAGAAGATCGGGCTCTTCGAATGCGCGAACGGCGGCACCATCTTCCTCGACGAGGTGGGCGAGATCGATTATTCGCTGCAGGCGAAGCTCCTCAAGTTCCTCGATTCGCGCACGATCTGGCGCGTGGGAGGAACGAGGTTTCTCCCCGTCGACGTCAAGGTCATCTCGGCCACGAACAGGAATCTGCGGGAGGCCGTCGCGACGAAGCTGTTCAGGGAGGATCTCTTCTACCGCCTGAACGTCGTGGATATTCACATTCCCCCGCTCAGGGAGCGCATCGCCGACATCAGGCCGATCGCGCTCGCATCAACGAAGAGGTTCGCCGCCGGCATCAACAAGAGAGAGATCAAGCTGAGCGAGAATGCGATCGAGGCTCTCGAGCGCTACTCGTGGCCCGGGAACATCCGCGAGCTCATCAACGTCATCGAGCGGGCGGTTCTCCTCAACGCCGGCGGCACGATCGAGCCGGGCGACTTCCCATTCTCCAGGGTAGAACGGGAAATCACGCTCCCTCTCAGGGAACAAGAGGAAAGAATCGTCATCGATATGCCACCGGATGGGGTGCCGCTCGAGGCGGTCGAGAAGGCGTGTATCGAAGCCGCGCTGGCCCGATCCGACGGCAATATCACACGCGCGGCGGGGCTTCTCAAGGTCGGACGAGGCACCTTGAGGTACAAGATGAAAAAGCACGGAATCGACGCCGATGCTTCGAAGAAAAAACTCCGAAGTGGATCATTTGAGCCGGTCACCGTAACTGATTGACGCCAGAGATGATAGCCCGGCGCTGCCGGGCCGCCCCCTGAAATCTCCCCCAAAGATCAGAAAAAATCCCAAACGCAGGATCCGCGCTGATGGCCGCATGCCGGTCATTTTGGAGAAACGGGAGGCGGCGAGGCGGGCGAATCGGCGAATCCAAGTTGTTGTTTAATTATAGCTGAATCAATATGTTGGGCGCGCGCTCGGGTAATAAAGAGCCCCGGCTGCAGCCCTATTCGGTCCCTTCATGCCGGCCCTGCACCCACCTTGAACGATCCGTGGCCTCTGCCTTGCCATATCCCCCTAGCGAGAGAACAAGAGGCTTAAACCCCGAAGGAGGTGGGTAGAATGTGTAGAACAAAGAAAGCCATCAGAATCCTGACGGCGATCTCCTTCCTCAGTATACTGGCTGCCCTTGGGTGTGGGACCTACTCTCCTGTCGCCCCCTCAAACACCCCTACCATGCCCGGCGTAGAAAACCCCGCGTTCGCTACACTTCTACCTGCCTCCAAAGGGTCCGATGCCGCCATGAAAAGCGCCGTTGAATCGGCGATGATCTCTGCCAAGGATGGCGGCATGATCAGCAACGGGTATTACTCGGTATACTTTGCGCCCGGAGCACTGCAGGAAGACACCGAGGTCAGTATAGAGATGCCGGAGTTCCCCAAGGCGATCGTCCGCCTCAGCCCGCACGGGATCCAGTTCAACGCACCGGTGATACTGTCGCTGGATCTGGGCAAGGCGGCGGAGCAAACCGGCGAGTGGGATGTGCTCTGGCTCAACGATGTAACAGGCCTTTGGGAAAGCATCGGAGGTTACGTGGAAGATGGCGCCCTGAAGGCCGAGCTGAAGCACTTCAGCGAATACGGGGACAACCCCACTAGGTTCAAGATGGGTACTTAATAATAGGAGGTTCATCGCTCGCTCGACACCCTCCCCATCCGGGGAGGGTTTTTTATTGGCTTTTGGGAAGTCTAACCGTAGAAT
>JAPLKY010000319.1 GCA_026387805.1 Candidatus Krumholzibacteriia bacterium | reverse complement strand
CTTCTGCGCGGTGCCGGTCTTGCCGGCGACCGCGATCCCCGGGAGCGCGGCGGCCCTTCCCGTTCCCCACTCGTTCGACACGACCTCCTGCATCGCGTCCCGCACGATCCCGATGGCGCGGCGGTCGACCCCGGGGATGGGGGTCGCGTTTTCATTCGCCGCGTAGACGACCCTTCCGTCATAATCGACGATATCCCGCACGATGTGCGGATGGATATTCTTCCCGCCGTTTGCGAACCGCGCCGCGAGCGCGCAGAGCTGCAGTGGAGTCGCGAGAATCTCTCCTTGCCCGATGGAATAGTTGAGGAGCAGCCCCCGCGACCACCCCCGTTTCCCGAATCGACGGTCGAGATACGCCGCGTCAGGAATCACGCCGGAGACCTCGCTCGGCAGATCGATACCCGACTTTGTGCCGAGACCGAAAAGATGCCCTCCCCGGGCGAACTCGTCGACCGTGAGCTTCTCGCCGAGCTGGTAGAAATAGACGTCGCACGACTGGATGATCGCCATGCCGAGCTGGAGCGAGCCGTGCCCCTTCGCCTGCCAGCACTTGAAGTAACGGTTCCCGAACTGCAGACCGCCGTGGCACGGGCGTTGGAACGCGTGTTCGTCGATCTTCCCGCTCGTGAGCGCCTCGTACGCGGTCACGAGCTTGAAGACCGAGCCGGGCGGATACGCGGCCTGCACGATCCTGTTGAACATCGCTCGCGCCGGATCCTCGAAGAGCTGCTTCCACTGCTCGTCGCTCACCCCTTCGATGAACATGTTCGGATCGTACGTCGGCCTGCTCACCGCGGCGAGGACGTCTCCGTTGCGCGGATCCATGGCGACGAGCGCTCCGCGTTCCCACTGGAAGGCGGCCTCGGCCGCGCGCTGGACGTTGAGATCGATGGTGAGACGGATTTCGGCGCCCGGGACGGGGGCACGCGCGCCGCCGAGGCGCTCGATCTCATCCTCGTTCATGAGGGTGCTCACCTCTCCGACCTCCGTCCCCTCGACGCTGATGCCGATGATGCGGATGCCGTCCGTCCCCCGAAGGTACTTGTCGTATTCGCGTTCGAGGCCGGTTCGGCCGAGTATGTCTCCCCGTTCGAGCTCTTTGGATTTCGCGAGCTCGTCATCGGTCACTTCTCCCACGTACCCGAACACGTGCGCGGCGAGCCGCCCCTCGGGATAGAATCGTCGCTGCTCCATCGCGAGCCTGAAGAAGGAGAGGAGATCCCGGTTCTCCCGCAGCACGGAAATTTGCTCCTTGTCGGCGGCCTGCACGACGACCATTTCCCTGCCGTCAGGGTAGCGCTTCATCCACGCGTCGAGGTCCCCCTGCACCTTCGCCGGATCGAGCTTGAGCCACCGGGAGGCGAGCGAAAGGATCTCGCGCCTCCTCGCCGCGCGATTCGGGATGACGCTTATCTGGTAGACGGGCATATTGACGACGAGCTTCGAACCGTCGCGCGCCCTGATGATGCCGCGCGGCGCAATGATGCGCTCCCGTTGAAGCTGATTCGAGAAGGAGAGCTTCGCGTAGTACTCGTGGCGAACAACCTGAAGGACAAAGAGCCGAATCATGAGGAGCGCCATGGCCCCGACGAGAATCATCGAGAGCATCCGCCGCCGCGGATCGAGCACTCTCTCGTCGTGAAGGTCAATATCCGCCACCGGGCCGCACCACCCTCCGCGTCAGGAGCTCGAGCAGAGCGTAGATGACCACGCCGAGGAGCGCCGAATAGAGCGCCGACAGAAGCGAATACCGGAAGAACGATACGAACATGTCGCCGAGGGAGAATTTCGTCGCGATGGGAAGCACGACGACGTCGTTGACGAGGCAGGCGGCGAATATGATGAAGCCCTTGTAGAGCGCATTCTCGGGAAGGAGCCCCCCGCCGACGCGCGAGACGCCGTACGCGAGGACCGATTTCGCGAGAGCGTTCATGCCGAGGAACGAAGCGTTCCCGAGATCCTGGAGAAAACCGAGGAGGAACCCTATCACGACGGCGAGAACGGGGCCCCGCTCGAGCACGAGGGAAACGATGAGAATCACCATGAGATCGGGGGTGCACCCCGCGACTCCGATCCGGCGGATCGCGGTCACCTGGATG
>JAPLKY010000174.1 GCA_026387805.1 Candidatus Krumholzibacteriia bacterium | reverse complement strand
TTCATTGCGCTTCCGGAAACCGCCGCGGGCGCCCTTTCCTCCGGCGGAGCGCTCAAGGTGCTCGAGGACATTCGCTATGACGCGCTCGCCGTCGGGCCGGGCCTCACGACCGACGCGGAACCGGCGAGGCTCGTTCGCTCGGTCCTCGAGCGCTGCCCGAAGCCGATGCTCATCGACGCCGACGGGATCAACGCGCTCGAAGGGCGGTTCGCGGACGTCGTTCGCGCCTCGAAGGTCAAGGAGATCGTCATCACCCCGCATTCGGGCGAGCTCAAACGGCTCGCGGGGGAGAGCGCTCCGGAGCTTCCCGTCCCGCGCATCGAGTGGCTGCGCGAGCTCGTTCGTGAGACCGGCGTCACGGTCGTTCACAAGGGCGCTCCGACCGTGGTCGTGAGTCCCGACGGGAGCGCCGGCGTCTCGGTCCACGGCCATCCGGGGCAGGCGACCGCGGGGAGCGGGGACGTGCTGAGCGGCGCAATCGCGGGATTTCTCGCGCAGGGCGTCGGCGCCGCGCGCGCGGCCCGGCTCGGCGTCTACCTCCACGCGCGGGCCGCGGAGATCGCCGCGTACGACACCGGCGAGCGCGGGATGATCGCGGGGGATTGCCTGCGGGCGCTTCCCGTCGCGCTCAAGGAGTTGGAGTAAGCCGGGGCTTCTTGCGTAAAGGAACTGAAACGATCGCGGGGCTCGCGGAATCATGAAGGAGCTCGAAGTCATCGGTCGCCTCCGCGCGGCGTTTCCCGATTGCGGCATCGGGGACGACGCGGCGGTGCTTCCCGCGCCGCGCGGGGAGATGCTCCTCGCGGCGGACGCCGCCGTCGAGGGAGTACATTTCGACCGGCGCTTCTCGACGCTGAGCCAGGCCGTTCAAAAGCTCGTCACATCCAATGTCTCCGATATATTCGCCATGGGAGGCTCGCCGGGATCGATCGTGTTCACGGCGGCGCTGCCCCCAGGCTGCGCCCCCGCCGACGTCGACGCGATCATCGACGGGCTCAAGCGATCGTGCACGCAATACGGCATCAGGCTCGCCGGGGGGGATACGGTCTCGAGCCCCCACGGGTTCTGCTTCAACGTCGCGATCGTCGGAGAGGTCCGGCCCGGCCGGGCGGTGCTGCGAGCGGGGGCGCGAGTGGGGGACGCGCTCGTTCTCTTCGGCGAGATCGGGCTCTCTCTCGCGGGCTTGAGCATCCTCTCGTCGCCGACGCCGGAATTGAAGAAAGCGATTTCTCTCGTTTCGATCGCTTCTTCGCCCGCCGAATTGGACCAAGTGGCAGCCGCGATCCAGGGATGTACCTCCGCGAATGATGCGGCACGTTTCGTTCAGCGTCACCTCGTTCCTCTAGCCTTTCCGCTCGATGCAGCTCTTCTGGACGCGGATCCCGCGTGCATTACGGCGATGATAGATATTTCGGACGGCCTCGGAAAGGATCTGCGAACGCTGTGCGCGGAGAGCGGCGTCGGCGCATTGATTCGCGAGGATGCCCTGCCGATTCCCCCCGCCATCGGGGAGGTGTGCGGGCTCGAGGGAGAGGCCCTGACGGATTTCGCCCTTGCGAGCGGGGAGGAGTACGTGATGCTTGCGGCGGTGTCTCCCGAGGCGGCGAAGCGCCTGGGCGCTGGAGCGGCCGGAGGATCGGGAGGCGGATCGACGGTGATCGGTTCCGTCGTACGGGCGGCCGAGGGGATCAATCTTGTCGGCGCCAGCGGGAAGAAACGCCCGATGCCGAATCTCGGCTACGAGCACTCATTCTAGATGCCGCACGCGTGTTTCGCAAATCGAAAGGCCGCAATGCATCTCTATTTGATTCGCCACGGGCAGACCGACTGGAACAGGGATCATCGAATAATGGGAGTCGGCACCGTTCCGCTCAACGAAAGTGGAAGGGCCGCCGTGGCCGAGCTCGCCCGAGCTCTCAAAGCGAAACAGATATCCGTCGTCTACACGAGCACGGTCGAGCGCGCTCTCGAAAGCGCGCGCATTCTCGCCGGCGAATGGGGCGCCGAGCTTCGCGAGGAGCCGCGGCTCAACGAGTCTCCGTTCGAAGGCTGGATCGGAAAGACCTACGACGAGCTCCGCGACGACGAGAACTTCAAGCGCTACTTCGACGCTCCGACTCGCGCCCGTTTCTCGAATGGCGAGGGAATGGCCGATATCCAGAAGCGCGCGCTGGACGCGGTCGTGCGAATCGCGCGGGAGACGTGGATGGGACGTGCCGCGGCCGTTTCCCACAGCGACGTCATCAAGCCCGTGCTCGCGCACTACCTCGGCATGGATCTCGACTCAATGCACCGGCTCTCCATCGCAAATGCTTCCGCATCGCTCATCGATTACAAGGAAGCGATTCCCCATATTCGATACGTCAATTTCGCCCCCTGGCAGTGGCGCGACGCGCCGTGAGGGCGGCGAGACGGGCGCCGCGCGGGAGGCGGCAAGAATTGTGTTGACGCACCGGGATCGCGCGTTTAAAAATTGCGGCGAACGAACGACCGTCGTCCCCGGTCTTCCATAATCTTTCATCAGGAGTGCCCCCATGAACGGAACCCCCCGAGAGGTATTGGAATTTGCGAAATCGAAAGGCGTCGAATTCGTCGACATCAAGTTTATCGATTTTCCCGGAAGGTGGCAGCATTTCACGGTCCCCGCGGCGAGGCTCGACGAAGCGCTGTTCGCCGAGGGCCTCGCCTTCGACGGCTCGAGCATCCGCGGTTGGAAGAACATCAACGAGAGCGACATGCTCGTGATTCCCGATCCGGCGACCGCCTTCATGGATCCATTCTGCTGCCATCCGACCCTGAGTCTCATCGGCGACGTGCACGACCCGATCACACGGGAGCCGTACGCGCGCGATCCGCGATTCATCGCGCGCAAGGCGGAGCGGCATCTCGCGAGCACCGGCATCGCCGAGCGCGCCTACTTCGGACCCGAGGCCGAGTTCTTCATCTTCGACGACGTGCGCTTCGCGCAGGACGAGCACAGCGGCTTCTACCACATCGACTCGGTCGAGGGTGTCTGGAATTCGGGGCGCGACGAGAATCCGAACCTCGCGTACAAAGCGCGCTTCAAAGAGGGCTATTTTCCCGTGCCGCCGACCGATTCGCTCCAGGATCTCCGGAGCGAGATCGTGAAGAACCTCATGGCGTGCGGTCTCAC
>JAPLKY010000013.1 GCA_026387805.1 Candidatus Krumholzibacteriia bacterium | reverse complement strand
GGAGCGGTCGGATACCGATCGCTCCGTCTCGCGAATCTCGAGAACGGGCGGAACCTCGGACTCATGGGCTTCGGCGCCTCCGGGCATCTCGACCTCATGATGGCGCGGCACAGGTATCCGGACTCCCGCGTGTCCGTCTTTTCGAGAAGCCCGCGGGAGCGCGCCTTTGCCCTGGAGCTCGGCGCCGCGTGGGCGGGAGACATCGGCGAAGACGCTCCGGCGCCGCTTGCGGCCGTCATCGATACGACCCCGGCGTGGAGGCCGGTCGTCGAGGTGTTGAAGAATCTCGCGCCCGGCGGCCGTCTCGTGATAAACGCGATACGCAAGGAGGAGCGGGACAAGGATGCCCTGCTCCGGCTCGAGTATCCCGCTCACCTCTGGATGGAGCGGGAGATCAAGAGCGTGGCCAACGTGACGCGCGCCGACGTGCGCGACTTTCTCGATCTCGCCGCCGCGATTCCGATCAGGCCGGAGATCGAGGAGTTTCCCCTGGAGGACGCGAACCGGGCGCTCCTCGAGCTCAAGGAAAGGAAGATCCGCGGCGCGAAGGTCCTCATGATTGCGAAGGAGTAGCCGCCGTGGAGGGAATTCTCTCCGTTTGCACGCGAGGCTTCGTTGTTGCGGCATGGAGTTTGCACATATCCTCTTTCACCGAGCGGCTCGGGGCAGTGCCATTGAGCCGCGGAAAGGCGCTTGGCGATGGAAATCAAAGGGCTTGTGATTCAGGCTCGCAAGGAATTTGTCGAAGAGCATTTCGGCGCGGATGCATGGCAGAAGATCCTGGAGTCGCTGCCGCCCGAGGATCGGAAAGCGCTCGGCGATCTGATCCTGACGGCGCGATGGTACCCGTTCGAGCTCGGCGAGCGCCTCGATCGAGCCATCGTCAACGTTCTCGGGGAAGGCAAGGAGAAGATCTTCGAGGAAATCGGCGCGAAATCGGCTCAACGGAGTCTGATGAAAGTCCACAAGTCGTTTCTCACGCCCGGCGATCCGCAGGCCTTCTTGAAGAAGACCGACGTCATGTACAAATTCTACTATGATACCGGCCGCCGCGAATACGCGCAGACCGGTCCGACCTCGGGCGTCATGACGACCTACGATGCCAAAACCTTTTCCAGTCCCGATTGCCTCACCGTTCTCGGCTGGCACAAGGAAGCGCTCAGGATGTGCGGCGCGCGGAACGTCGAGGGGATCGAGGAAGAGTGCCGCGCGAAAGGCGGTTCCTGCTGCCGCTACCGGTTCAAGTGGCACGTTTAGTAGGAGATCGTACGGTCCGCCGGCCCGCTAACGGGCGAACTCGACCCGGTCCACTTCGTCCCATTCGATCTCGATCTTCTTCCCGTCGCTCGTCTTGACGTATATTCCATTGTTGTCGTCGTCGACGTCGTTCGTGCCGCGCAGCTTGAAGCTGCGGCCGTCCCACAGCGTCACGGTCGCCGCATGAAAGCCGACCGGTTTGATCTCCTTGACATTGCCGAACTCGATATCGAATGTGACTTCGCGATCCTCGCCGTCCAGGATCTCCCACGTGAATTCCTCGTCATCGTCCCAACGGATCACGCCGGTATGCTTCTCGCCGTCGTCGGTGTACACGGTGCCTTCGAGGCGCCTTCCACCGTCGAAGCGGTCGTATGCGATGGGCGCCGGCGGCGTCTTGAACTCGAGCTTCTCGAACGCGTCCCAGTCCGCCGTGATCTGGCCCATCGCGGGATCGTAGACGGCGATGCCGCGATTCGAGTCGTCGACGTCGTTCGTTTCGCGGAGAACGATCTCGTCGCCGTTCGCCAGAGTCAGCGTGGCTCCGTTGGAGTTGCGGCGCTCGATGGATCTGATCTTGTCGAACGCGATCTTGCGCGTGTGATCCTTGTGCTCGCCGTCGAGAACGTCGTTCGTGAAGAGCTCGTCCGCGTCCCAGCTCACCCAGCCCGTGTACTCGTCGCCGTGCCTTGTCGTCATCGTGCCGTAGAGGCGCTCGCCGAACTCCGACTTGAGGTTTGCCGGTCCCTGAGAAAAGTCGACGCTCTCGACCTCATCCCAGTCGAAGGCGATCTCGCCTTCCTTCGAATCCTCGATCACGATTCCGCGGTTCTCGTCGCCGATGTCCGTCGAACCGCCCTCGAGGCGAACCTGCTCGCCCGATTTGAGCGTCAGGCGCACGGCGTCGTCGCCGAGCGGCTCGATCTTCCTGATGTGGCCGAAGCACAGACCCGATTGGGCCGAGCTCGCGTTTCCCACGCTCCAGCGATCGCCGATAGTAATGCCGAACACGACGATCTTTTCGTGGTTGCGATCCGAGGAGTGATGTCGATGAAGCTCCTTTGTGCCGTTGAGGATATCGCCCCAGGAGGCCTCGTTCTTGTCCCAACGGATGAGCCCCTCGTAGACGTCTCCGTCGACGGTCGTGAGCTTTCCGTACAGTCTGCCGCTGTTGTCGGCGAAAGCCGTTGACGCTACTGCAATTACGAAAATCGCGACACAAGCCGAAATAGCGCTCCGCTTCATTTTCCTCTACCTCCATGAGTGAGAGAGCCCATGTTTTTTATACGCGCCGGCGAGGCGAATGGTTGCAGCGGATACGAATAAATGCAACAATCCGGGCGCGGCGAACGTTCTAGGAGAAAAGAGGAGGGAACGACTATGCAGCAACATATCACCGTGGTCGGCGCGCTCAGGATCGGTTCCGGCGTCATGGGAATCCTGATCGCCGGCATCATCTTCCTGCTCATGGTAGGTCCCGGGATCATCTCCCAGTGTGTCGACGGCGACGGCGAGGCGCTCGTGATACTCACGGCGATAGGGCTCCCGATCGCGTTCTTCGTCGTGCTGTTATCCGTGCTCGACATCGTCGGAGGCATCGGGGTCCTGAAGCGGAAGAATTGGGCGCGATACCTCGTCATGATTCATTCCGTTCTCGATCTCTTCAACTTCCCGATCGGCACCGCGCTCGGCATCTACTGTCTCTGGGTGCTCGCGCATAATGAGGTCGCCCGGTTGTTCACGCAGCCTGTCCGCGAATAGAGGGACGGCCGCCCGGATCCGGCGCGCATAGTGAAGTCGCGCGCAAAACATAATAGCCTGCCGCCCGAGCGTGCGGTATAATGGCGGCAGGCTTTATCGTTTTTCATGGGCAATTCGCGGGATCACATGCGCCGTCTATCGCCGTCACATGAAGCAGCGCTCGTCTGGTGCGCGATCACCGTCGTGCTGATCGCGGCCGCCCTCGGCCTGTATCATGCCCGCGGGCTCGCGGGGCTCAAAGAGGTCATTCAGCAAGGGCCGCTCTCCGACGTCTCGATCACGTTTCTTTCGGTCGCGCTCGCGTGGCTTCTGGTCGGCGTTCTTCTCTTCCTTCTCGCCGCCCGGCGCATCCATTCGGGAAACGTCGTCACCGCCGCGTGTTTCTTCGCCGTCGCTCTGCTCTACCTCAATTTTCTTCGCGAACGCACCGTGTATGGCGACATAAACGATTATATCAAAGCGGCCTCCAACCTCTTCCGGGGGGAGCCTCTCCATGCGCGCTATCTCTATCCGCCGCTCTGGGCCACGCTGCTCAAGCCTCTCGTGCCGCTCGGTTGGAGAGCGATCTTCGATCTCTGCTGGCTTTTGAACGCGCTTTCCCTGTTTGCGTTCTTCTTTCTGCTGCACGGCGCCTTGAAGCGGTACGGATTCTCCGCGCGCCTCGCCGCGCTCGTCACGGCCGCGTTTCTCCTCGTCAACGCGCCGGTCATACGGACGCTCTGCTACGTCCAGGTCAACGTTCACGTGATGAACCTGATTCTGCTCGCGCTTCTTCTGTATCCGCGGTCGATCGCGTTCTCGGCCCTGGCGATGAGCCTCGCCGTGCATTTCAAGGCGTCGCCGGCCGTTCTCATTCTCGCGTTTCTCGTACAGAAGGACCTGCGCTGGCTCGCCTGGTTTGTCGCGTTCACGCTCGGTGTTGCGGCTTTGACCATTGCCGCCGGCGGCGTTTCGCCGTACCGCGATTTCCTGGCGAACACGGGCGCCCTCTACGGCGCCGGGGATCATGTCTTCCGGGAGAATTCGCTCGATTCGTTCGTGCGCGCGCTCTTCGCCGCGCTCGGCGTCGGGCAGGCATTCGTTCAATATTTCGTGGTGCCTTTGAAGATACTGGCCGCCGCCGCGGCGCTCGCCGTCGTTTCGAGGAACGTGCGGCGTGAAACGTTCTATGAAGGAGGGAAGGAGAAGGGGAG
>JAPLKY010000139.1 GCA_026387805.1 Candidatus Krumholzibacteriia bacterium | reverse complement strand
CCAGATCACGAGCGATCCGCCGCGGATCGCGATCGGGATCAACCACAAGAATCTGACGCATGAGTTCATCGAGGCGAGCGGAGCCTTCGCGGTCTCGATTCTCGGGAACGACGATATCAGGACCGTCCGGCGTTTCGGCTATCGCTCGGGGCGGGATTTCGACAAGTTCAAGGGCGTCCCGGCGCGGATCGGGCGAACGGGATGTCCCATCCTCGAGGGAGCGATCGGGTATCTCGAATGCACGCTCGTCAAGGACCGGAAGCTCGACGCGGGAACGCACAGCATCTTCGTCGGGGACGTCGTGGGAGGGGCGCTTTTCAGGGACGATGAACCGCTCACCTACGCGCGGTATCACGCGACGAAGGACACCGCATAAAGGGCCCGCGGATACGATTCTCCAACGATATTTCGATGCTCGGTACGTTTTCGAAAGGAGCGTAAGTTGTGAAGCAGAGAGAGGATTTCAAGCAGGTGCTCGCGAGAGCCATCTATCGGGAGATCGGGGCGCGGGACTTCTACCGGCGGATCGCCGAGGCGATAAGGAATCCCGAGGGAAGCGAGAGGTTCGACCGGCTCTCGAAGGACGAGGAAGGGCACCGCGCGAAGCTCGAGGGTTGGTACCTGAAGCTCTTCAACGCGAAATTCGTCGCCGGCAGGAAGGAGCTCGACGGCGCCGAGATCAAGGGCGTGCACGTCGACGATAAGACCGGGGCGATGGAAGCCCTCGACATCGCCATCGATGCGGAGATGAAGGCCGAGGAGTTCTACTCGATCGAGGCCGCGGAGGTCGATGACGCCGAGCTCAAGAGACTCCTCATGCAGCTCTCGGGAGAGGAGCACGGACATTACGAGCTCCTGCTCGCGGAGAGAAGCTCGCTCGCCGGAAATTTCTACTGGTTCGATCTGGACTCGGCGCAGTTTCTCGAGGATTGAGGCCGGGACGATCCGGGGCATGCTCCCGGGGCTTTCGGCCGCGGAGCGATCATCGAAGAAGGAGGAGATCGTGAAGAAGAAATGGAAATGCACGCTGTGCGGGTATATCCACACGGGCGAGGCGCCCCCCGAGAAATGCCCCGTGTGCGGAGCGTCGGGCGAAAGGTTCGTTCCCTACGAACCGAAGCGCTAAAAAGCTTTTCACGCGGCGTTTTTTCATGGATAATCCGCGTTCGGAACGTTTCCGCGCCGCGAAAGCGGCCGCGCGAAAGATCGCGTCGAAAGGAGCCTGATCATGGAGAAGTGGGTGTGCACGATCTGCGGCTATATCTACGATCCGGCGAAGGGGGACAGGGAAGGCGGCGTCAAGCCGGGAACGCCCTTCGAGGCGCTTCCCGACGACTGGGTGTGTCCCGATTGCGGAGCTCCCAAGAGCGATTTCGAGAAGATGTAAACGCGGATCGAACTCAAGGAGGTTTGCGCGCGATGGGTATCTCATTCAGCGCCGATGAAGTGTTCGAAATGGCGATGGACATCGAGAAGAACGGCGAGGCGTACTACCGGAAGGCGCTTGCCCTCGCGAAGAGCGCGGGCGTCAAGGCGGTCTTCAGCGATCTCATGGAGCAGGAGCGGATGCATTACGCGACCTTCAAGGGGCTTCGCGAAAAGCTCCCGCCGAGGACGTCGCTCCCGACCGTGGCAGATCCCGAGAGCGAGGAGTATCTCTACCTCGACGCGCTCGTCAAGTCCCGGCTCTTCAGCACCGCCCGCGAGGCGGAGGCGCTCGCGGCGAAGGCCGGGGACGAGATCGAGGCCCTCAAATCGGCGCTTACGTTCGAGAAGGATACGATTCTCTTCTTCCAGACGATGAAGGCGATAACGGACGAACGTCTCGGCAGGAGCGAGGTCGACCGGATCATCGAGGAAGAGCACCGGCACGTCGTCAGGATCTCGAAGGCCATCAAGGAGGCCGAGGGAAAAGGCTCCCGGTAAGATGGAAAACGCGGATTCGTCTCATTCCCGATCGAGCGGCAGGGACTATTCTCTCATGGGCATCCTCGCGCTGGGTGCCCTTCTTTTTCGACTCGCGTTCCTGAGCGCTCCGCGCGTCCTGACCGGAGACGAAGGACATTACGCCGAATCCCTTTTCCGTTTTCTTCACGGAAACTTCCTCGAAGGCGTTTCGGATTACTGGTCCTTTCTCTATCCCTTCGCGGCGATTCCCTTTGGTTATCTCGCGCATGACGCGGAAACGGGGCTGCGTCTCCTTTCCGCCGTCTCGGGCGCGGCACTTGTGATCCCGTCCTTCATGATCGCCCGGAGGCTCTGGGGGAGTCGCGCCGCCGCCTTCGCGGGCCTCTTCATCGTCCTGCAGCCGAACCTCATTTCCTTTTCGACCGCCGCGATCACCGAATCGCTCTATTCGCTTTTGGCTCTCTTCGCCCTGTATCTGTTCCTGCGCGGGATGGACAAGAGGGGCCTGCGGGCGTTCGCCGCGGCGGGGGCGGTGCTGGGCCTCGCCTATCTCGTGCGACCCGAATCGATCGCGGTCCTCGCACTGTTCGTCATCTCTACGCTGGCGCTCAAGGGAAATGCCGGACCCGGCGCTTCTCTCGCGGCGCGGATGCGGAGCTCGATCGTGATGGTCGTTCTGTTCGCCGTCATGCTGGTTCCCTATTTTCTTCTGGTTCGCGCGGCGACCGGGAGTTGGACGGCGGGCTCGAAGGCCGCCGTGAATCTGAGCTCACCCCTCATCTGGCAGGACAGTCCAGCCCGCGAGGAGTACGTTTACAGCTTGAACGACGGAGGGACCGCGCGCCGCATCGACGATCTCTCGCGCGAGAGCGCGCTGAAGATTTTCTGGCGGCAGAAAGGCGCGATCGCATCCGGCTATCCCGCCAAGATGGGCGCCGGGATCGGACTCCTCCCGCTCCTTCTCTCGAGCCCGTTCCTGCTCCTTCTCGTGCCGCTCGGGATCTTCGGCAGGAAATGGCGCCGGGAGGATCGCGGCGCGGAGCTTCTCCTTCTCATGTTCGGTCTTCTCCCGTTCGTGTTCTATCCCCTGTTCCGCGTCGAGCTCCGGTATCTCGTGCCCTATCTCCCGATCTATCTGCTCTGGGCCGGGGCGGGATGCGGGGTACTTCTCGATTGGTTCGCCGCTCAGGTTTCCGCGAGGCGCGCCGCGTCCGCCGCGCTCGCCGCGGTCGTGTTCCTGAGCCTCGTGCCGTATACGGTTCACCGCTACGCCGTCACAGGGAAATCCCAGCCTCTCGAGTGGAAGGAGATCGGGCGCTGGATCGGCGGGAAGGAATCTCCCGTGCCGCGGATACTCGCGCAGTCCGGCTGCTCGATAAGCTACTACGCGGGTAATCCGGAGGCCACCTTCATCCCCTGGACAGACCCGGCGGGACTCGTTCGCTACACGAGATTCCACCGCTACGAATATCTCGTCGTCGACGAGGAGTATTTCCGCGCGGCGAGACCGACGCTCCGCGCGATCCTCGACGACCCGCCGCCCGGGCTCGAAGCGCTCGGCGAGTTCAAGAGCGGAACCGGGGAGCGAATTCTGATTTACCGCGTGAAGCCGTCATCCTGATTCCCGGATGCGACGCCGCGCGAGGCGAATTGTTCCCTCCGATTCCCGGTTCTTCCCTCCCGTTTCCCGTCATTCCCCATTATTGTGAATAGTTCTTGCTTGCTCCTTCTCTGTGTCGTGTGGTCTGCAGCTCTGATGTGCATCTAGTGTCATTACATATAAGGAGTTATGCGTATAGTTGCGCCCCTGTGTCAGGAAAAAGCGAAGAGTGCCAATTGGCTGTAATCTTGTCGATTAATAAGAACAGGAACGATCTTCGTGCGCGGAGCGGAGTCTCGCGCAAGAGAATCTTGCCTCGCCTCCATTCCCGATCAAGGCGATATTTCGTTTTTCTGGCGGTTCTTGCCGGGCTGCCGTTGTTCATTCCCTGGTCGGCGGCCGCCCAGACCATCAATGCCCTCGCCGCGCTTTTTGACGCACGGCTGACTGCCGCGCGCTCGGACGACAGCCTTATCGTCCGTATCCCCACCGAGAGCATCCATTTCAACTCGGTGCATTACCTGAATGAGAGAGCGCCGGTCGCGGATCTCCCGTTCGAAGCGGGGGCGGTATACAGGCTCGTGTTCCAAATCAATCCCACCGCCGACTGGGATTTCGAACCCAAAGATTCGGGGAAGGGACTGTTCGCGCTCGCGGGAACGACGGGGCGGTTCGGACGGGCTGCGGGCCCGATCCCGGACACCTCGGAGCTGCTTCTCACAAACACGTTCGTTGAGGACGAATATGCCGATTCCATCGACTTCGTCGTCGGCCTGACGAAGAAGTCCAATCCGCGGGTGCCGTGGAACATGGTGTCGGATCCGTTTGCCGATCCCGATCTCGAGGATAAGACGGGGGAGATCGGAAGCCTCGTGAACACGGTTCCGGCGGGAACCGCAATCGACTGCCTCGACGACAACAAGACGTGGGAATTGACCGGGAACTGCGAAAAAGAGCGGTACTACTTCTACGAGCTCTGGTTCATGAGCGATCTCGACTGGGAACACGGAGACACGGTGGACGTGTATCTGCACCTCGAGGGAAAACCGGTGCCCCTGAATATCGATGAGCTCCACCTGCGCTTCAGGCTTGTCGATGACGATGCGATTCCGCCGGCCATCTCCGATTTCAGTCCCGAGATCGTGCCGTCCGGTCTCGGTTTCACCATCTCCTGCAAGATTTCGGACCCGAGCGGGGTGTACGACGACGGCACGGGCTCGTCCGGGCAGGGCGTGTATCTCCTCTGGGACGATGATGGGAGCCTCGCCGATGGCGCGCATGAAATCCGGATGTCTCCCGTCGGAGGAGGTTACTACGCCTCCGACGCGCAGATAGGTCCACGAAGCCCGGGGGACCGGATCGTGTATGCGGTGTATGCATGCGACGACGACGCTGATGCTGGGAGAATAAACGATCGAGGCTGCGGCGCGAGCGACGTGCGGACGGTCCAGATCCTGGGCTCCGTCTATCTCTTCGACGAGCCCAATTCGCTCTACCCCGCGGCTGCGTATGCCGGCGAGGAAGGCGTTTCGATCCATCTCGAGCTGAACAATCCCATGCTGTTTGATTTTGTCCTCTATCAGACCTCGAACGTATCATTCTCCGACGGCACCCACAGCGTCACGGGGAATCTGCGAAACGTGACGACCGTGCCCGCCGGGGCGTCGAACTTCCCTGTATCCTTCGACGCCGTCGATGTTCCTTCCGATTTCATCGCGCCAGATACCATCGGGCTGACGCTCGAGATGACGGGGATGTACGGTCTTATGCCTTTCGATCAGGCATGGACCGCTTCCGTGAGCAACCGGCTCGTCATGAAGAAGCCCCGCGTTCTTTTCACGGCTCGCCCGGCGTTCTCGGGAGACGTTCATCCCGGCGACGCGGTGGTCGAGCTCCTGCGGATCGACGTGATGAACGACTCGCCGAAAACGGTCTCGATCGACAGCATGGTGCTATCGAACGCGACGGCGGGAGGCGGCGGCGCGCCGCTGAACGACGCGGATTTCGGTCCGCTCCGGCTCTATGCGCGCGCCGGTGCGTTCGCACGGAATGACGAGCCGCTCCGCGACAGCCTTGCCGCCGTCGCGACGGTCGGGGACGGCATCGAGGGAGCCGATGCGCTATCGGGGCTCGAAACGGCGGCCGGCGGCTTCGACTCCCTTCTCGCGTGGGCGAGGTTCGAAGGAGGCGAGGCGCGGTTGCGGTTCCCCGGCGGAAGATCGATCCCCGCCGGGACGACCGGCTACTGGTACATCGCCGCCGACGTCGACTCGTTCCTCGCGAGCGACGGGGACTCCCTCGATATAGCGATTGTGTCGTCCGATTCGGTGTTCGTTGCCGGCGGTGCCACGGCCGAGTTTTCGAATACCCCGGTGAACTCGGAAGGAAAATGCGCGATCGATGGATTCATGTCCTTCCAGCTGGCCATCGACGAGACGATCCCCGACACGCTCTACCTCGGGGATCCGGGGCAACCCGTTCTCTCCTTTATCGTCCCCGTCAACGGTCACGTGCCGGATGTTCTCTCGGCTGTCTCGGTCGACAATTTCGGCGAT
>JAPLKY010000040.1 GCA_026387805.1 Candidatus Krumholzibacteriia bacterium | reverse complement strand
AGGCGGAATCCAAAGGAACATCATCCACTCTCTCGTACATTCTCTTGTGCCGGGCTCCGTCGGACATTTATACCGTCGGGGCGATCGTTTCGCTTCTCAAGATCGAGAACGTGCTCGATCTGTGCGTCGGATCGAATCTCTGCTTCGCGGAATCGGTCTTCGGCACGAACGAGGATGCAAGAAGGGGGCGCCTCCTTTCGGAGTTCAAGGGGAAGGATGAGGGATTCGAGCTCTACGCGGAGGCTCATTCCAACTTCCTGAATCCGATCGAGGTCGGTTTCCAGCTCGGCTATCGCGGGCTCGCCCTCAAGACGTTCAAGGACAAAACCGGCGACGAGGCTCTGTTCAACAATTCCAGCATCAAAATGGAGATGGATTACAGCGGCGCCTTCTTCTACTTCACCACCGCGATTCGACTCTAACGAGCGGGGATAACGGAACCGGGGAAGCGCGGCGCTTCCCCGGATTGTTACCCGGGGCGGTTTCGAGGCCGCCCCGACTGCGTCTTCCGCGCCTGGAAAACGGTATTACTTCTTCTTCGCCTCTTCCTTGATCTCCATCTTGCACTCGATCTTCTTACCGGCGCCTTCCATCGGGCAACCGGCGGCCCCGTCTTTCCCCATCATGCAGCCGCCCTTCATGCCCGCGCCGCGGCCCTTCATGCCCGCGCCGCCGCACCCTTCGCCCATGCCCGGCCCCTGCCCGCACATCATGGAGCAGTCGTTATCCTCTTCGCAGCACGACATCCCCCGCATGCCGGCCCTTCCGCACCCCATGCCCATCCCGCAGCGCATGCCCTTGCACGCCTCCGTGCCGAGGAGCTTCCGCATGGCGAGCATGTGCCCGATCCCGGCCAGTTGAATCTTTTCCCGAACGGCCGACATCTTCTTCACGATACCTTCGATATCCTTCATGGCGGGCTCCGGCTTCATCATCTCTTTCTTGAGCAGAATGCAGAGCTTCGCCCGTTCGGCCTTGAGATCGATCATCGTCATGTGAAAATTCGTCTTGATCTCTTCGATCTTCGCCTTCTGCTCGTCGGTGAGCTTCATCTCCTTCATGCAGGAACCCATTTCCCTCTCGGTAGCCGCCTTCTCCTGCGCGACGAGCATCGATGCGCTCATGAGGAACGCGATCGACAGAGCAACGAGAATCATCAAACCCTTCTTCATCGTCCGACCTCACTTTCCTTTCCCGCCCCTTTGGGGCATTCCGGAACAACGTTGTCGCATCCACCGCATTGGATTCGAATCACGCGCATGAGCCTCTCCCGCTCCTCCGGTCTGAGGGTCGAGCTCGCGCCGAGGACACGGTGGACGAGCCTCTTCTCCAGCTGACCCTGGATGGCCGATATCTCATCGACCTTCGCCATGATCGCCTTCTCGTCCGGCTCGGGCACGCCGATGAGCATGACGAGCTCCCCGCGCGCTTTCTGCAGACCTCCCCGCAGATCCCTCATGCCCTCCGCTGAATCCGCAACGATGCGGGAGAAACGCAGAGCCCGCTCGCGGGGCATGCCGATCTGTCTCGCGAGGCGACCGCAGGGCCCGCCGAGAGGATCTTCAGGCCCGCATCGCAGGGCGATTCCGAACCCTTCGCATCCCTTTCTGCAGGCCAAACCGTAGGCGAATGCGCCGATCACGGCCACGTTGAAGGCCAGAGAGAACACGAGCGCGATCTTCAGGCTATCTCTGCTCATCTCCGCCTCCCCCATTCGAGGTCATGAGGATGTCGCCCATCGAGCCGGGCGGATACTCGTCGAGATACGTGAGCTCGAGAACGTCCGCTTGGTTCCCCGCGGTCGCCGGCGCGTAGCTCTCGTGGATGAGACCGCCGACCCAGACGCCGAGAACGGCGGCGGCCGCCGCGGCCGCCGGAACCGCCGCCCTGAGCCATCCACCATTCCATCTCCACCGCGGCCCGACCTCGACGGCCGCCAGTATCGATGGAAACAGCGAACGGGGCGGATCGGCCTCTTTCACGGAGCGGTGCATCGAAAGGCCGGCGAGCGACAGATCCCTGAATCGGCGGCATCCCGTGCATGACGAGAGATGCGATTCCAGATCCGCCCTCGAGGCTCCATCGAGCGCCCCGTCGAGCTGTCGGGAAACCATTCTGCGAAATTTCCGGCAATCCATACCGGGCTCCTCCTCTTGCTCTACTACATCGCGCGAGATCGCAACATCCTGCGGATAAAACGAAGAATACTCATCGCTCTTCCAGTTTTTCCGCTATTCTCTCCCGCGCCCTGACGAGAATCGACTCGACGGCCGAAGCGCTCTTGCCCATGGCTCCGGCGATCTCTTCATACGTGAGCTCCCCCGTAACCCTGAGCTCGAGGGCGATTCGCCAATCGCGCGGCAGATCGGCGAGCGCCTCTTCGTAGCGACGCCTCATCTCCCGGCCGCCGAGGGAGAGGGCAGGATCGTCCTCATGCCGGGTGGATGCCGCGTCGAAACCCCGCTCGACCATTTCATCGATCGACGGCGCCGTCCTGAGCCTCTTCTTTCTCAAGTGGCTCGCCGACAGGTTCGAAGCGATCCGGTAGAAGAACGCTTTGAACGGCGCATCGGGACGGTAGCGGCCGGCCGATCGGAAGATTGCGATGAAGAGCTCCTGGGTGAGATCCTCGGCGTCCTCGGGATTGCCGGTGAGGCGCAGGAAGAAATGGTAGCCGGTTCTTTCGTACCGTTCGACGAGCGAGCGGAAGGCGTCCGATTCCCCCCCGGCGACGCGCCGCATCAAATCCGCGTCATCGTTCATGCAGCGCTACCCGATCTCCACGACGTCCGTGATCCTGAACCCGTCCGAATCGGTCCGCGCCACGCGGGCCGCGGCGATCTCCGGGTCATGCTCGAAAAACAATATCCATCCCTCATCGGCGGCCCTGCCGAGCATCTGCCGTTTCTCTTCGAGCGTTCTGAGAGGAAAATGATCGTACGCCATGATATAGGGCAGGTTGACGTGCGAGGCGAGCGGAATGAGATCGCCGCAATACAGCAGACTGCCCTCGGCGGTCTCTACGAGGACGACCTGGTGCCCGAAGGTGTGTCCGTCGGTCGGGATGAGCGTGACGCCCGGGAATATCTCGACGACGCCGTCGGCGAGCCTCAGGAGTCCCGCCTTCTCGATCGGGACAAGGTACTCGGGGAAGAAGCTCGCGCGGTCCTTCTCGGTCGGATTGAGCGCCGTCTCCCACTGCCGGCGCTGGATATGATGATTCGCCCGGGGAAGGGAGATCCTGATCTCCCCCCCGGCCGCGCGGTAGCAGAATCCTCCCGCGTGGTCGAAATGGAGATGGGTCGCGACCGCGTCGGTGATCGTATCAGGATCGACGTCCGCGCCCTCGAGCGCGGCTCGGAGCCCCCGCGTCTCGATCTGGTAGATGCGCGTCATCTTCTCGCCGAAGCCCGTGCCCGAGCCGCTGTCGACGACGAGCCGGCGGCCGTCCCCCTCGACGTAGAGGGCGCGCATCGCCATCGAGATGCGGTTGCTCTCGTCGGCGGGGTTCGTCTTGCTCCAGAGGACCTTCGGCACGACGCCGAACATGGCGCCTCCATCGAGCCTGAACCTTCCCGCGTCGATCGCCCTGAGATCGAACTGACCGAGTTTCATGACCTTTCCTCCGAGGCGTT
>JAPLKY010000091.1 GCA_026387805.1 Candidatus Krumholzibacteriia bacterium | reverse complement strand
TTGGCGGGAAAGGAACTCTGGTCGATTGCCCTGATCGCCCCGGTGCTTGTCCAGCCGCCGGTTTCCGGTGAAGAAGGATGTGTTTACCTTGTCGACAACGGGTGCCTGAGATATATACGGAACGGTGAAATCAAATGGTCGACTCCTCCGATTTTCGGCGATCGTACTTGTATAACGGTAACCGGGGGTAACTGCGCGCTGGTTCTTGACGGAGGCATGCTGTACCTCTACGATCCCGCGGGCGAATCGATCTTCAAAAGGCTGATTTCCAAGGAAGGCGATTCATTCGGCATCCCTCCGGCAGTGGATCCCGAGGGGAGAATATATGTATTGAGCGACAAACATCTATACTGTCTCGAATAGAAACATCGGATGTCGTCATAAAGGATAGCCGTAATGATGAAAAAAGATACCAATCGGTTCGAATTCGATCTGCCGGATGGATGGCAGGACCAGACGGTCTTTCATTTCAGAGGGCCGGTCATCGACGATCAGGAGCACCTTCTGACGCTTGTTATCGACCGCTTCCTGCAGCAGACGGACGTAAGGGAATTCGCCCGTCCGAGAACGCAACCGGTCCTGGCCGCGCTCCAGGGCGTAGAGGTGCTGAAGGACGAGGAGACAACGGTGCCGGGGTGCTATCCTTCGTACGAATTCGTCTACCGATGGATGCCGGTCGAAGGCGTGAAGATATTCAAGAAACAGATCTTCGTGCTACGTGAGAGTGCCGGGTACGCTTTCGATATAGAGTTTTCCAAGAAATCGTACAAGATGCTCGGCGAACAGGTCAAGAAAGTGATCGAGAACCTTCTGCCGGGAACGTACGAACCGCGCGAAGATCGCTAGCGTTCGACGAAGAGCACGGAAGGATGACAGGCAGTGCCCGAATCGAAATTCTCCAAGCCGACCGATTCCGCCGAAGAGATCAAGCTCGAATCGGCGCTCATCTATGCCGACTGGCGGCAAGGCGCGGCGTATGCGGGCGGCAGAGCGGGATTCGAGGTAGCGACCGTATTCGTCGGTAACGGGGCCGCTATCGAGATATCGGGGAAGAGCGAAAAAGGAAAAACGCTCGGGAAGATCAAGGGCGCGATGGAAGCCAACAGGTACATTGGTTTCTTCGATATCCCCGGAGACGTCGACCCGGGCGATCAGATATCGTTCGAGGCGAAACTCTCCGCGAACAACGTCAACGGCGAGTCCGGCGCAATCCCCGTTTATCCCGCGCCGGTCGTCACCAATATGAAATGGAGCGCGCGGGAAGCGAGAAGGGGCGATGTTCTCAAGCTCACCGCCGACGTGGACAAGGTGCCGGGCGGCACGGAGGCGTTGGTCACGATATTCGAGTATGATCGGGACGGGGCGCACGATAAGATCGCCGAGATACCGGCCGCGATAAAGGATATGAAGCTCGACGTGGAATGGGAGTACGAGTATCACGAGGACGTCGACGAGCTTCCGACGGAGCGGGAGATGCGGGAATACGGAAGGTCGTATAATCCCCCGGAATACTTCTTTGCCGTCAAGATCGGCGAAGCCGAGTACGGCACGAAGCAGGAATCGGGATTGCTCCTGTTCAAGGACTGGATCGAGGTAGAGCTGTTCGACGACAAAGGCCGGCCGGTTTCCGACACGGATTATATCCTGAGACTTCCCGACGGCGCCGAGATACGAGGTCGGCTTGACGCCGGCGGCAAAGCCCGGGTGGAAGACGTCCCCCCCGGCAAATTCAAGATCGTATTCCCCAACTGGGAAGAATGAACATTCGTGAATCCATGATGCGAAACGATGCCTAATTACAATGTGCATTTCTTCATCGTCAAACCGACCCTGGTGCCGGAGCGCGAGGGCACGAGCGGCAGTCCCAGTCAACTCACCGATAGCGATACCTATGTGCAGCAATCGCGTACCCGGGTGCTTTCGATATTCAGGCAGACGCTTCAGACGCTCATGCAGGCAGCGGTGGACCACATCCCCGGATCTCACCCTGCCTATACGGTGCAACTTGTGCAAATACCTGAGGTTTCGCCGGGGGTGCCGAATTTCGGCGGCCTCACCATCGCCATGCATGAACCGATAGTGTATCTGACCAGAAAAGAAGCGGAGACCAACCCGGCCGCTTCGATCGACCGCCGAGCCAGCCTGGTAATGCTGAAAGCGCTCGAGGATGGACGATTCCAGGAATTTCCGTCTTCCAATATTCGCAGCTGGCGGGACCTTATCACCGGGAATACCGGCGACCTGGAAGGCTCCGCCCTGCACGTTTCGGATCTTGCTCCTGCCGTGGCGGAAGCCTTCAGCAATGCCCGTATGGCGTACGACGCCACGAACTGGATCGAGATTCAGGGGAATCTGCTGGCCAGAGCCGCCTATCACGAAATCGCCCATTGCAAGGCCGAATGCGCGAAT
>JAPLKY010000336.1 GCA_026387805.1 Candidatus Krumholzibacteriia bacterium | reverse complement strand
CGCCGTCGAAGTGGTCGTAGGCGATCCGGGCGCCACACCGCTCCCTGTCGAAGTGGACGATGATCTTCCCCGGGCGATCGGGCCCGTTCTCGAGGTCGGCCCCGGAAAGGTTCTCGCGGGGCTTCTGAAGCGGATCGACGGCAGCCGGTCCGCGCGGACCGTCGGCACGGCCGAGGAGCTCGAGCGGAGCTTCGCGGGCGAAACGGCTTGACGGACGCCCGAGCAACCGGACGGATCGCGCCGGCGAAGGGGAACGAAATGGTGAATCTCGAAGGAAAGACGGCCTTGGTAACGGGAGCGGGCCAGGGGATCGGGCGCGACATCGCCCTCACGCTCGCCTCGGCCGGCGCCGATATCGCATCCCTCGACGTCAATCTCGAGGGAGCCGAGGCCACGGCGGCGCTCGTGCGAACGAAGGGGCGCAAGAGCGTCGCGCTCGCCGGCGACGTCTCGAACGCGGCGGACGTCGACCGGTGCGTCGCCGAGGCGCTCGCGGGGCGCGAGCAGATACATTTCCTCGTTAACAACGCCGGGATAACGAGGGATAATCTCCTCCTCCGGATGACCGATGCGGAGTGGGAGAGCGTTGTGAGCGTGAACCTCACGGGCACCTTCAACGTCACGAGGGCGGTATCCCGCTCGATGATCAAGAGACGGTTCGGGCGAATCGTAAACATCTCTTCCGTCATCGGGATCATGGGGAACGCGGGGCAATGCAACTACGCGGCGAGCAAGGCGGGAATCATCGGGTTCACGAAGGCCGTCGCGAAGGAGCTCGCGGGGAGGAACATCAATGTGAACGCCATTGCGCCGGGCTTCATCGAAACGGCCATGACGCGCGCGCTGCCGGAAGAACGAAGGGAGGCGATGCGGCGGCTCATCCCGCTCGGGAGATTCGGCTCCGGCGAGGACGTCGCGCGTGTCGTCCTCTTCCTCTGTTCCGATCTCGGCGGCTACGTCACCGGCCAGGTTATTCATTGCGACGGCGGAATGGTCATGGCGTGAGAAACGGTTCAGAAGGAGGTACGGTACTCAATGACTATCGAGGAACGGGTAAAGAAGGTCATCGAAGAGCAGCTTTCGGTCAATCAGGATCAGATCACGCGTGAGGCTTCGTTCATAGACGATCTCGGCGCCGATTCGCTCGACACGGTCGAGCTCGTGATGGCGCTCGAGGAGGAGTTCGGGATCGAGATCCCGGACGACGAAGCGGAGAAGATCACGAAGGTTGGAGAGGCGATCGATTACATCACGTCGCACGGCTCCAAGGAGTAACCGTCCCGGGGTTTCCGCCCGGCTTCAGCAATAAGGGGGTACCGTGTCCCAGAGCGAGAGAAGGGTGGTCGTCACCGCAATGGGTCTCGTTTCTCCGTGCGGGGATTCCGTCGCGGAGAACTGGGCGAACATCTCGGCCGGAAGATCGGGAATCGCGCGCATCACGGCGTTCGACGTGAGCGCGTACGACACGCAGATCGGCGGCGAGGTCAAGAACTTCGATCCCGAGCGGTACATCGATCGCAAGGAAGCCCGCTGGATGGATCGATCCGTTCAGCTCGCCATGGCGGCCTCGGTGGAGGCGATGGCCGGGATCGAGGGAACGTTCGCGGCCGAGCGCTTCGGCACGATCGTCGGATCCGGCATCGGCGGAATACTGACCTTCGAGGCGCAGCATACGGTGCTCATGGAGAAGGGCCCCACGCGCGTCAGCCCCTTCTTCATTCCGATGATGATCTCGGACATGGCCGCGGGTCAGATCTCGATCCGGTATGGGCTCAGGGGCCCGAATTTCGGGACCATTTCGGCGTGTGCGTCGGGAGGTCACGCGATCTGCGATTCCTTCATGTACATCAGGGGCGGCTTCGCGGACGCGATCCTCACGGGCGGCACCGAGGCGACGATATCCCCCATGGCGCTCGGAGGATTCTGCTCGATGAAAACGCTTTCCACGCGGAACGACGATCCGGGGGGGGCGAGCCGTCCGTTCGACAGAGACCGCGACGGCTTCGTCATGTCGGAAGGGAGCGGCCTCCTCGTTCTCGAGGAGCTCTCGCACGCGAAGGCCCGCGGGGCCGCCATCCTCGCCGAGATCGCCGGCATCGGGCTCACGGGCGACGCATACCACATTACCACGCCGGCTCCCGGAGGCGTCGGCGCCGCGAACGCCATGAAGCAGGCCCTCTGGAGCGCGGGGATCAAGCCCGAGGATATCGACTATATCAATGCCCACGGCACGTCGACCTCCTACAACGACAAGACCGAATCCGACGCGATTATCGGCGTGTTCGGGGCGCATACGGAAAAGCTCAGGGTGAGCTCGACCAAATCGACGCACGGGCATCTCCTCGGCGCGGCCGCGGCGATAGAGCTCATCACCTGCGTCAAGGCGATCGGCGAGGGGCTCATACCGCCCACCGCGAACCTGGAGAATCCCGACCCCGAGTGTCCGCTCAATCATGTTCCCAAGATCGCCGTGAAGAAGGACCTCGTGCACGTCATGAGCAACTCCTTCGGTTTCGGGGGGCACAACGTGAGCATCGTGGTCAAGAGATACGAATCAGACGAAAGGCCGAAGAACCCCCGCGTATGAATCGCTTTCTCGAGTCGATCAAGCGACGCTTCCGCGCCGGCGGGAACGTCGAAAAGACAACCGTGCACGAGCTCGAGCGGCTGATCGGATATCGATTCACCGCTCGCGAGCGCCTCATAGAAGCACTCACCCACCGTTCGACCCTCGGCGATCTCAAGCCGGGCGAGGAACGAATCTCGTATGAACGGCTCGAGTTTCTCGGCGACTCGGTTCTCTCGCTCGTGACGAGCGATTTCCTTATGCGCAATTTCCCGGAAGAGAACGAAGGCCAGCTCAC
>JAPLKY010000268.1 GCA_026387805.1 Candidatus Krumholzibacteriia bacterium | reverse complement strand
CGACATGAAACCGAACGACGTCACCGGCGTCATTGAATCGGATTTCGGCTGCCACATATTCAGGCTCGACGACGTTCGCGAGGCTCTCATCTCGGTCGGGCTCGACGATGTGCGCGAGCAGATCATGAACACGCTCATGCTCGAGAAGCGGAAGAAGGCCTATCGCGAGTTCATCGACTCGCTCAAGGCGAACGCCGACGTCAAATACAAGGACGAAACATACCTGCACCCGATCGAGAGCGCGCCGCAGACGGACACGTCCGGGGCCTACGAGGACGCCGATGCGGCGGAGGCTCCCTGAAATCGAAAGAGGAGGAGCAATGCATCACCGGAAGATACTCGCAGCCGTCTGCGCGATATGCGCGGCCGCAATCGCGGCCCTGACGCCGGGCCAGCGGGTGTTCTCGCAGATACCCGGCGCCGACACGACGCAGGTTATTATGGTGTGGGGGGATACGACGCGCGTCGGCGCGGCGGGCGCCGGCACGGCGGCGAGCGCTCCCGTCATCGTCGACGGGATCGTCGCGACCGTCGAGGACCGCGCGATTTTCAAGAGCGAGGTGGACAACGAGATCAAGAACCTCATGATCCAGACGCAGCGGACGTCGCTTCCGCCCGACGAGGAGAAGACGCTGAGACAGGAAGCGCTGCAGAGTCTCATCGCCACCGCCCTGCTCTCGATACAGGCGGACCGGGACAATCTCAGGGTCGAGGAAAAGGAGCTCGACGCGGCGGTCGAACGCTGGATAGCGCAGAAGAAGACGGAAATCGGGGGCGATGACGCATTCGCGCGGCAGCTCGCGGCGGAAGGGCTCACGATGGACACGCTTCGCGAGAGATACCGCGAGAACATCAGGACACTTCTCCTCATCGACAAGATAAAGTATCAGAAGATAATGCCGGACGTTCAGGTGACGGAGGCCGAGGTGCGCGCGTACTACAAGGCGCACCTGTCCGAGTTCCCGCAGAAGGAGCCAACCGTTTCCATCGCGCACATCCTCATCGTGCCGAAGCCTTCCGAGGCCGTGCTCGCGAAAGCGCTCGAGAAGATCACGATGATCGAGGGGAAGCTCAAGGCCGGGGAAGATTTCGCGGCGACGGCGAAGGCGTATTCGGATTGCCCGAGCGCCAAGTTCGGCGGGAACCTCGGGACCCTCAACCTCGACGAGCTCAACAATCCCCCGTTCGCCGATGCGGCGCGCAAGGTCGCGGTGGGACAGGTGAGCGGGCCCGTTCTCACCGAGTTCGGCTATCATATCATCAAGATCGAGGGGGTCGAGGGGGATCAGGTCACCCTGCGGCATATTCTCGTTCGGGCCGAACCCGGGGCGGAGGACGTCGAAGCGGCGGCGAAGATCGCCGAGCGCGTTCGGGAGGAGCTTGGGGGGGGCGCCGATTTCGCGCAAGAGGCGGCGAAGTACTCCGGCGACTACGGCACGAAGGACAAGGGGGGAGTCTTCGGCGAGGTCGAAATCAAGAACCTCCCCGACAAGTTCAAGGAAGGGATCAAAGGCGTGCCCGCGGGCGGACTCGCTCCGGTCATGAAGGAGGAGAGGGGCTTCCGGATCGTCAAGGTGCTCGGCTGGAACGAGGCGGGAACGTACACGTACGACGAGGCGAAGAACCAGGTGCGGAGGGTTCTCACGGAGCAGAAGATCATGGAGAAAATGAGCGCTTACGTGGAAGAGCTCAAGAAGAGCTACGCTATCGCGATAAAGGGAGAATGATCCCGGTGAGAATCGACCTGCTCCTCAAGGCTCTGTGCCTCGTGAAGACGCGGAGCCAGGCCCACAAGGGATGCGAGGCGGGCGGCATTTCGATCAACGGCAGAAAGGCGAAACCGAGCGCCGAGGTCCGGCCGGGCGACGTCGTCGAAATCCGGTATCCGCGCGCGGTGACGGCGGTCGAGATCCTCGAAATTCCCGCGGGACAGGCGTCGCGGAAGGATCGCGATCGGTACTTTCGCGTCATCCGGGAAGCCCGGATCGGCGCGGGCGGCGGCGAGGAATGGGATGTCTGAACGCAGGGTGCGCCTCGCGCTCACCGTCGGGGACCCGGGGGGCATCGGTCCCGAGATAACGGGGTCGCTCCTCGCGACGCGCTCTCTCTCCGGCGCGGACGTATATGTCATCGGCGCGCACTCGTCGCTGTCGAGCTGGCTCCCGGCGCTGGCGTGCGGGGCCGCCCGCGTGATTCCGATCGCGGAAGCGTCGACGCTCGAGACGCCCGATTCATTTCCGGTATACATCGATACGGGCGCGGATGCGGCGTATCGACGCGGCCGCCCCACCGCCGAAGGAGGCCGCGCTTCGGGCCTCGCGATCGAGGCCGCCGCCGCCCTCGCGAAGCGGGGCCTCGTCGAAGGCATCGTCACGGGTCCCATTTCAAAGGAAGCTCTCGCGCTCGCCGGCTACTCGAAGGTGAGCCATACCGAGCTTCTCGCCGGTCTCCTCGACGCTCCCGATTGCCAGATGATGATGGTATCTCCCGGCCTCCGCATCGTGATCCTCACGAGGGACATCCCCCTCAGGGACGTGCCGTCGGCGGTGACGGCGGAAAGGATCGAGGCGTGCGTGCGCGTTACCGGCCGCTCGCTCCGGGAGCTCTTCGGCGTCTCGAATCCGCGAATCGCGGTCGCCGCGCTCAACCCGCACGCCGGGGACGGGGGAGTCCTTGGAACGGAGGAGCGCGAAACGATCATCCCTTCCCTCGATGCGCTCCGCGCCGCGGGATACCTCCTTGACGGCCCATTGAGCGCGGACACAATGTTTTACAAATGGGAGAAGAAGGGATACGATGCGTTCATCGCCCTCTACCACGACCAGGGAATGATCCCTTTCAAGGCGGGAGGCTTCGAGAAGGGCGTGAATATGACGATCGGGCTTCCGGTCGTGCGGACTTCCGTCTGTCACGGCACGGCATACGATATCGTCGGAAAGGGCACGGCGGAAACGGGAAGCCTCGAGAGCGCGTTCGCTCTCGCCGTCGAATGCTGTCGGGCGCGGCGCGCATGGCGCGCGGGAGGCCGGGGATAGCGGCCGCCGCGCGGCCCGCGGGAAAGCGTGAAATGGAGCAGGATCAGAGAATCATCGTCGGCGTGTACCATCTCTCGAAGACATTCGGGAAGCACTTCAGTCTCCACGACATCAATCTACAGGTCACGAACGGAGAGTTCGTGTTCCTCGTGGGCCGGAGCGGAGCGGGCAAGAGCACGCTGCTCCGCATGATCTACATGGACGACTTCCCGAGCTCGGGGCAGGTGGTCGTCGGGCCGCACGTATCGACGAAGATGAAACGGAGCACGATCCCGAGTCTCCGGCGCAAGATCGGCATCGTGTTCCAGGACTTCCGCCTCCTCGACGACAGGACCGTCTTCGAGAACGTCGCCCTCGCGCTCAAGGTCGCGGGCGCCGGCATCAGCGACGTCAAACACCAGGTCACCGACATCCTCATGCGCGTCGGGCTCTACCACAAGCGGTACGATTTTCCGCACGAGCTCTCGGGGGGCGAGCAGCAGCGGGTCGCGATCGCGCGCGCCGTCGCCAACCGTCCGTCCGTGCTCCTCGCCGACGAGCCGACGGGGAACCTCGATCCCGTCGTGACGCGGAGCATTCTCGAGCTCCTGTTCAAGATCAACGCGGGCGGCACGGCCGTGCTCATGGCGACGCACGATCTCGACCTCGTCAAGAGCTTCGGGCAGAGGATCATCTACCTCGACGGGGGGCGGGTCGTGAAGGACAAGGACATGATCTACGTCGGCGACCTGCGCGAGAAGATCGCGGGCTCGAAGATCAGCGAGGAGCCTCCTCATCCTCGTCGTCTTCATACTCCTCACGCTCAACGTGCAGGCGGTCATCGACCGGGCGAGCGAGGAGATGCGGGCCTATGTCTATCTCAGGGACGGTATCGGCGCCGGGACGTCGAGCGGGATTCAGATGAAGCTCCTCGGCCTCGAGGGAGTCGAGGAGGTCGTCTTCGTCTCGCGGGACGAAGCGCTCGCCTCCTTCCGTCAGGCGCTCGGGGGAAACAAGGACATGCTCGACGCCCTCGGGAGCAATCCGCTTCCCGACGCGTACCGTATCAAGATGAAGCCCGAGTACGTCCGCTCCGAGTACCTGGAGAAACTGACGCGCGAGGTGGGGGCGTGGGACGGCGTCGAGGAATTCCGCTACGGTGAGAAATGGCTCGGGCGTGGCGAGAAACTCGTTCGGGGGTTCTACCTCGTCGATCTGTGCATCGGCGCCATCATCTTCCTTTCGGTGATCTTCGTCATTGCGAATACGGTGCGCCTCACCGTGCTCACGAGGCAGAAGACGATCGAGGTGGCGAAGCTCGTCGGGGCGACGAACGCGTATATCCGCATTCCGTTCCTCGTCGAGGGGGCGTTCCAGGGAGCGGTGGCCTCGCTGCTGGCGATCGCGCTCCTTGCCGTGATCCACGCCTTCGCGAAGCGTTACCTGCCGGGCGTGCTGTTCCTGCGCGGGGATTCGATATTCGGTTTCGTCGTTTTCTGCGCCTTGCTCGGCGCGCTCGCGAGCTACGGAGCGATGCGGCGTTTCCTCAAAGTGTAATGGCTCCGAAGGCGGTCTGAACATGCTCTGGAAGAATGCCCGGAGAACGCTCATCTCGCTCGCCGCGCTGCTCTGCGCGACGGCCGTATCGTCGGCCGCGCAGGATCAGGGGGAGGGGTCTCTCGGCGAGCGGATCAGGGCGAAAGACGCCGAGCTCCAAAGGCTTCGCGAGGAGATCTCCGCGGAGCGCAAGAAGATCGAGGAGGTCGAGCGGAAGGAAAAGGACATCGCCGGTTATCTGGCGAAGCTCGACCGGGAAGAGAAGCTCACGAACCGGCTCCTCCGCGGCATCTCGGAGAAGGAAGACATGCTCGTACAGCAGGTGCAGCGCCTCCGGGAGGATCTCGATTACAGCGAGAAGGTGTTCGACGGCCGCCGCGTGATTCTCGCGAAGCGGCTGCGGGAGATGTACAAGAGCGGGCCGCAGTACACGTGGCAGGAGCTCCTTCAAGCGGACGATTTCGGCGACCTTCTCCAGCGGTACAAGTTTCTCTCGGCGATAGCGGAGCGGGACGCGAACCTCGTCGAGGAGGTCCGCCAGCGAAAGACCGATATCGCCCGCCGGGAGGCGAACCTCACCGAATCGCTCGCGCAGGCCACCTCCGCGCGGCGCGAAAAGGAGCGGGAGCTCGCGCGTCTCAAGGCGAACGAGCAGAAGCGCAAAAAGACGCTCGCCGAGCTCAAGACGAGCAAGGGCGCGCATCAGAAAAGGATCGAGCAGCTCGCGCGCGCGGAGCGGGACCTTCTCGCCATCATCGAGACGTTCGAGAAGGAACGGACTACGGGCGCTCCGGAGGCATGGGAAGCGAGCGCCGGAAAGGATTTCCCCGCGCTCAAGGGGCGCATGCGGTCGCCCGTCGAGGGGAGGCAGGTGCGCGGATTCGGCGAGTCGAAGCATCCCGAGTTCGGGACGGTGACGTTCAATCCGGGCGTCGACATCGAGGCGCGCGCCGGATCCCCCGTGCGCGCGGTCGCGCGGGGCAAGGTCGAATATGCGAGCCTGCTGCCCGGTTTCGGCAACTGCATCATCATTGCGCACGGCCAGGGATACTATACGCTCTACGCGCATACTTCGAAGATATTCGTCAAGAAGGATGCGATGGTGAACGCGGGGGACGTCGTCGCGGAGGCGGGAGGCGCATCGGCCGAAACGGGGAGCGCGTTCCATTTCGAGATACGGAAATCGAAGAAGGCGCTCGATCCGGCCGATTGGCTCGGGAAGTAGGCGGCCGTCGCGGGGCCGCGTGAGCGCTGAAGTTCGGGAGGGTGCGTCGAGCATGGACATTCTCGCGGCAGCGGAGGCGATCGCGCGCGCGCAAACGCGCGTCGGACCGCTCCTCGACGGGCTTGCCGCCTCGGGGAAGCTTCCCCCGGCGCTCGTTTTCGCGGGGCCCGAAGGCGCCGGCAAGGAGCTCATGGCCGTAAGGCTCGCCGCTGCGCTCGACTGCGAGGGGCGGGGCCCGGAATCGACCTGCGGCGCCGCCCGAAGATGCGGAGCCTGCTCGAAGATCCGGACCCTCGAGCACCCCGACCTTCATCTCATCTATCCGGTCCCGCACGGCGAGATCGACGCCGGTCTTCCCCTCGTCCTCGAGAGCAGGCGCGAGGATTTCTTCGCGCGCGGGGAGTTCGGCAACCGCGGCCGCAGCGTCGGTATAGACCTCGTACGACTCGTCATCGAGGCGCTCTCCAAGCACCCGTTCGAGGGGAAGCGCGCCGTCGTCGCGATCTTCGAGGCGCACCTCGCCACGGTGGAGGCCCAGAACGCGCTGCTCAAGCTTCTCGAGGAGCCCCCCGCCTCCGCCGTGATCGTTCTCGTGACCGAGTATCCCGACAGGCTCCTTCCGACGATCCGCTCCCGCTGCCACGAGATCCGTTTCGATCCGCTCGCAGCCGGCGCGATTGCCGATTTTCTCGAGGAGTTCTATTCGGTCGAGAAGAAGGAGGCGAAACGGCTCGCGGCGCTCGCCCAGGGGAACATCCGCCGCGGCATCGACTTCCTCGATGAACGTTTCCTCGGGCTCTGGAAGGATGCCGCGGCGATCGTCGGGCTCGTCGTCGACGGGAAGAAGAAGGAGCTGATCACGGAGGCCGAAGAGCTCGCGGGCTACAGCGAATCCAGGAGGCGCAATCGAGGCTATTCCCGCGAGGACGTCGCGGAGCTTCTCGAGGAGATGATCATCCTGTTCGGGCTCTGCATCAGGAACCGCGACGGGCGCGTCGAAGAGTCCGAAAAGGGCGTTCTCGCGGATTCGATCGGAGCCGAACGTCTCGCGGCCTCCGCCGCGCGGGACCTCCCCGGCGACATCGGAAAGATCTCCTCCGCGATCGAGAGCCTCCGCCGGAACGCGGATCTGGAGCTGACGCTCTCTCATCTGTTTCTTGATTTGACGGGCGCGTGGTATTAGATTGAGGGCTATGGAAGTCGTCGAAGTACAATTCAAGGCGCAGCGCAAGGAGTTCTACCGGAACGCGAAGGCACTGTACCTCCGGACCGGCAATCACTGCGTCGTCCAGGCGGATCGCGGCGAGGATATGGGGCAGATCATATCGCTCACGCGCGCCGAGGCGGGCGAGTTAGAAGCCGATATGTAGGAGGTTCTCCGCCACGCGACCGATAAGGACGTCGAGCACCTGAGCGAGATCAGGGGGAAGGAATCCGAAGCGCTCAAGGTCTGCCAGCAAAAGGTCGCCGAGCACAAGCTGCCGATGAAGCTCGTCGACGTCGAGTACCAGTTCGATGGAAACAAGATCACATTCTATTTCACCTCCGAGGGCAGGATCGACTTCCGCGAGCTCGTGAAGGACCTGGCCGGCGTGTTCCGCACGCGCATCGATCTCAGGCAGATCGGCGTGCGCGACGAGGCCCGCCGGTTCGACGGGATGGGAATGTGCGGGCGTCGCCTCTGCTGCGCGACGTTCCTCAAGGACTTCGAGCCGGTGACCCTCAAGATGGCGAAGGACCAGAATCTTCCGCTCACGCCGTCCAAGATATCCGGGGCCTGCGGGCGCCTCATGTGCTGTCTCGACTACGAGCTCGAGTATTACAAGGATCTCACGAAGGACATCCCGAAGATCGGGAGCAAGATACGGGTCTTCGGCGGCGAGCACCGCATCGAGAAGGTCGATATATTCAACCGGACCGTCATCCTGAGCGACGCGGAGAAGAACCAGGTCGAGGTCAAGCTCGAGGTTCTGCAAGAGGAGCTGCGCAAGGAGCCGGACGCCGCGAAGGGCGACAAGGGTAACGGTGACGCAAAGGCCGGGCGCTGAGATTCTACGCCGGCGCGGCACGCCGGAGGAACGATGGAACGGAAACGATTCTACATAACGACGGCGATCGATTACGTGAACCAGAAGCCGCATCTCGGCACCGCGTACGAGAAGATCGGCGCCGACTGCATGGCGCGCTACAAGCGCCTCTCGGGCTTCGACGTCCATTTTCTCATGGGGAACGACGAGCACAGCACGAACGTCGAGCGCGAGGCGCGAAGCCGCGGGCTCGATCCCCTCGAATACTGCCGCACGATGTCGGGCGAGTTCCAGGGCGCCTGGAAGGCGCTCGACATCTCGTACGACGACTTCATCCACACGACGGAAGAGCGGCACGTTCTCGCGGTGCGCACCCTCTTCGAGAGAATCCACACAAACGGCTACATATATAAAGGAAAGTACGAAGGGCTCTACTGCGAGTCGTGCGAGGAGTTCATCGTCGAGAAGGATCTCGCGGACGGGCTGTGCCCGAAGCACAAGCTGCCGCCCAAGCAGATCAGCGAGGAGAACTATTTCTTCGCCCTCTCGCGGTTCCAGCAGCCGCTCCTCGAGTTCTTCGAGAAGAATCCCGAGTTCGTACGGCCGCAGATCCGCTTCAACGAGGTCATCAACGTCATCAAGGGCGGGCTCGAGGACGTCTCGATCTCGCGCTTCGGCAAGGCGTGGGGCATACCGCTCCCGATCGACGAGACGCACGTGATCTACGTGTGGTTCGACGCGCTCACGAACTACATCTCCGCGCTCGGCTTCGGCGGGGCCGACGCGAAGCGATTCGATCGCTGGTGGCCTGCCGACGTGCACGTGATCGGCAAGGACATCACGCGCTTTCACTGCATCATATGGCCGGCGATGCTCATGGCGGGTGGGGTCGCGCCTCCGCGCTCCGTCTTCGCGCACGGGTTCATCTCGCTCGCCGGGGAGAAGATGTCGAAGACGCGCGGGAACATCATCGATCCGCTGCGGATGGTCGAGGCCTTCGGCTCCGACGCGCTCCGGTACCTCCTGCTCCGCGAGGTTCCCTTCGACCGGGACGGCGACGTCACGGCCGAGGTCTTTCTCAATCGCTACAACGCGGACCTCGCGAACGACATCGGCAATCTCTTCAGCCGCACGGTCACAATGATCTCGAAGTATCTCGGCGGCACGGTCGAACCGAAACCGCTCGGGGCGGGACACGAGCTCTACGCCGAGCTCGTGCGGTCGCTCGAGGCGTACCGCGGCCACATGGACCGCATGGAGTTCTCGCGGGCGCTCGGCGCCTACTGGTCGGTCATCCAGCGCGCGAACCGGTTCATCGAGGAGAAGCGCCCCTGGGACCTGGCCAAGGATCCCGCGAAGCGCGGCGAGCTCGAGGAGATGTTCCGCGAGCTCCTCGCCGTGCTCAGGGCCTCGGGCGTCGTGCTCACCCCGTTCATGCCCCGCAAGATGGCGGAGATGCTCGGCCCGCTCGGCGCCGAGAAGCTCACGATGAACGATCTTCCGGAGAAAGCGGCGGGCGCGAGCGCACTCGCGCAGCCCGTGCCGCTCTTCCCGCGCATCAAGGTGGACAGCGCCGATCTCCTGAAGGGTTGAAGCGCGCATGCTCGTCGATTCCCACGTCCATCTCGACATGAATCAGTTCAAAGACGACCTCGACGACGTGATCGCGCGCGCCCGCGCGGCGGGCGTGGGGGAGATGCTCCAGGTCTGCTACGACGCGCGGTCCGTCGACAATACGATCGCCCTCACGCGGCGCTACGCCGATGTCTACGGCGCGCTCGGCATACACCCGCACGACGCGAAGGATTGGGACGAGGTCCTCGAGAAGAAGATCAAGGAGGGGCTTCTCCTGAAAAGAATCGTCGCCGTGGGCGAGACGGGACTCGACTATTACCGCGATCTCTCGCCGCGGGAGCGGCAGCGCGAGGTCTTCCGGCGGCAGATCGGGATCGCGCTCTATTTCAAGAAGCCGATCGTCGTCCACTCCCGCGAGGCGTTCGCCGATACGATAGCGATCCTCCGCGAGGAGGGGGCCTCGGAGGTCGGCGGGATATTCCACGCCTTCCCCGGGGGCGTCGAGGAGGCGCGTCAGGCGATCGACCTCGGTTTCCTCATAGGCATCGGGGGCCCGCTCACGTACAAGAATTCGAGGCTGCCGGCGCTCGCGAAAATACTCCCGTCGTCGGCGTTCGTCCTCGAGACCGACTGCCCGTATCTCCCCCCCGAGTTGCACCGCGGCACGCGGAACGAGCCCGCGCGCGTCGCGATCGTGCGCGACCGTCTCGCCGCGATACGAGGCGCCGAGCCCGTCGACGTGGAGCGCGCAGCCGAGAGCAACTATGCGCGGCTGATCCACAAGAAGAGAAATATCCCGGGCGCCGTCGCGTACACGATCAAGGGAAATATCTATATCAACGTCACGCGCGCCTGCACCAACAACTGCACCTTCTGTCTCCGCAACCGCCGCGACAATTTTCTCTACGGCTACAACCTCAACCTCGCGGTCGATCCGACGGCGAGCGAGATGGTCGAGGCGGCGACGGCGCTCGCGCGGGAGGGCCGGTACGGGGAGATCGTCTTCTGCGGCTACGGAGAGCCGACGTGCAGGACGGCCGACCTGCTCGAGGCCGCTCGCGCGCTCAAATCCCTCGGGCTGCCTCTCAGGCTCGATACGAACGGCCACGGGAACATGATCAATCGGCGCGATATCGTTCCGGAGCTCGCCGAGGTTTTCGACGGCGTTTCGGTCAGCCTCAACGCCCACGATCGTGCTTCGTACGCGCGGCTCTGCCGCCCGGACGCGGGGGAGAAGGCGTTCGACGCCGTTCTTGATTTTCTTAGGCGCGCCGCGGCTTCGAGGATGGCGTGCACGGTGACCGTGCTCGATTATCCCGGCGTGGACGTCGAGGCGTGCCGGGCGCTCGTCTCGTCGATCCCGCGCGCGCGATTCCGCGTGAGAACGTACTACATGGAGTGAAGACCATGCTTCCCGCGAAGAAGGGACTCGGGCAGAATTTTCTCACGGCGGAGGCGGTGGCGAAGAGAATAGTGGACGCGATCTCCCCCGCGCCGGGGGACCTCGTTTTCGAGATCGGGCCCGGGCGCGGCGCGCTCACCGTTCCCCTCGCGCGGAGCGGCGCTACGATCGTCGCCTACGAAATCGACGGCGCGCTCATCGATTTCCTCCGCGAGAAGCTCGCAACCTCAAGCAACGTCGAGCTTTGCCACGCCGACATTCGTGCCGTGGACTTCGACGAGGAGGCCCGGGGGCGCGGCCGGACGAGCTACAAGCTCGCCGGCAACATCCCCTACAACCTCACCGGCACGATCCTCATCGATCTCGCCCGCCGGCGGATGCTGAGCGCGGCCGTGCTCATGGTCCAGAGGGAGGTCGGCGATCGGATCCTGACGGAGCCGGGCGAGAGAAAATGCGGTATATTGTCGATTTTTCTCCGGACTTACTTTATAATGAACAGGGTGCTCAAGGTCCGCCCCGGATCATTTATGCCGCCCCCCAAGGTCGAGAGCGTCGTGCTCGGGTTCGTGCCGCACACGCCGGGGAGAGGGCCCGAAGACAGAGGGGCGTTTCTCCAATTTCTGAAAGGGTGCTTTTCTCATCGAAGAAAAAAGCTCCGCAACATCCTGGGAGAATTGCTGGATGTAGAAACTGCTAAGGATTGGGACAGGCTGGGCGAACTTTCGGGCGTCGATTTCGGCATGCGTCCGGAGGAGCTCTCGCTCGAAAGCTGGTTCGACCTCTTTGCAGCCTCCCGGCGCGTGAAAGGGCTTCGATGAGCACGCTCACCCGCATCGCGGGCATTTCGCTGGGTATCGCGCTTTGTTTCCCGTGGAGCGCCCCGGCTCGCGCCGTCTCCTCTCAAATCGATACGATGACCGCCTCCCCGGCCACCGCGCCTCCCACGGGAAGCCTTCTCCAGAACCTCGCCGGCGACGCCGAGGTGCACGCCGATTCCGCGAAGGTCGCCGACTCGCTCAAGGCCGCGGTCGACTCGGCGGCCGCCGATTCGGCGGAAGAGCCGGTCGACCGCTTCGTCCCCATCAGCACGTCCAGGGTCGAAAGCAGCGATATCAGCATCGCTATCGGCACCAAGCTGAACGTCACGATCGACGCCGGCAGAGGATGGACGTTCATGCACGACATCGCCATGGAGCGAAGACGATATCGCCAGCAATTCATGGAAGACGTCACCGAGAGCGTCATGAACAAGGCGAACAAGGTGCATCCCGGCTTGTACAGGTTGGGCATGCAGGTAGGCGAGAACTACAGCAAGAAGAAGACGCTCGGGTACGCCCGGTACGGGCTGGACGTCATCTTCAACAATACGAGCGGCAACATGGAATTCGCCGTCCTGAAGCCTCTCCTCAGGGCCTCCGAATCGAATCTCACTATACGGACGGAAGGCAGCAAGGGAACGAACGACTTCAAGTACGATCGTTCCTATTCCGGGAGCGCGAGCGGCACCATGAAATACCTGATCGGCGATCTCTTGACCGTGACGGGAGGCGCCGGCGCGAGCGGAAAGCGCGAGACGAGCTACATTGGCAGAAGCCGGTTCGGCCCGATGCCGAGCAATGCGGACTCGGTGCGGGCGGGCTTGAGCTACGGCAGGGGCCAAACGAAGGCCGTCGAGGTCTCCTATAGTTGGCTCAAAGGAGTGGATCGCCAAGTCACGCCCCCGATCGGCAACAGGTTCGAGATTCTCAATAAGCCGTGGCTGGCCAAGCAGGAGGAAGCGAGGAACCGGGCTGAGCAACTCCTCGTGAATACTTCTCTCGAGCCATTTTCCTTCCTGGCCCTCGAGACGAGTTTCCGGCATGCCGAAGCGACCCAAAAGTACATGGTGGACACGACTCGCTCGAATCAGAGCGAGGAGAGTTCGATGGACGCGACCGCGCGCTACTCCTACGCCGCCCGGGGCCGCCTCGAATTCGGCGTTTCCATGGGCGATAAGCGGGTTGACTATGGCCCGTTTTCCCTTTCGAGCTACAGGGAGCGCGCCCACGTCTTGAGCCTGGGCATCGATCAGAAGCTCGGCGACTCTCTCACGATCACCCTGAGCGGTTCGGGCTCTCTCCAGCAGCGGTACTATCTGAAGCATGACGTCAACCCTCGCGACGCCGACAATCTCTTGTACCGCGCCGAATTCAGCTTGAAGGCGCCGTACCGGAGGTTCGGCATCGACATCAACGGCCTGGTCGACCGGGACGAGACGATCAATATCGACAAGACGCTCTCGGGCGACAACAGAATCGAAAGCAAGTATCAGTTCGGTCCGAAGCTCAGCTTGAAGCCCGCGAGCTGGCTGTACCTGACTCAGGATTACATCGTCAAGATAGAGTTCACCGATTTCGTTTATACGGCGGACAAGAATTATCTCAACAGAGCAACGAGCCTGAATACGCGGGCGTACTTCAACCTGTTTCGCTCGCTCGCGTTCGATTTCCTGCACAGCTATATCAGAAAGGATACCGGGAGCTATCTCATGCGGGCGGCGGGGCGGCGGTACAGCCCCAGCAACGAATCGTTCGAACAATCTCTGGACATGACGGCCAGGTACGAGGTGATGAAGGATTTTCTCGTGAAGGCCGAAAGCGACATCAGGATTCAGAGGAGCAACGTCATCGGCTCCCGGAACGGACGCAGGATCATCTCGTCGACGACCGTATTCGAGTCGGGCGGCATGAGAGTCGGTTTTACGAGAACGAGGAAATTCGGGAAGCGCGGCGGCATATCGCTCGACGTCGCCTACGTGAGGAACTACGGCCCCTACATCACGCCCGAGCGGAAGGAATACTGGGAGGCCGATTCGGAGCTTACGCTCAATTTCTAGGAGGAGAACCGCCATGCGGAACTATTGTATCGCGATCCTGCTGATTCTTGCGACGATCGCACCGGAGGGATGCATATTCGAGCCGCGCACGGCCGAAACCCCGGAGACCGGAACGGACCTGTATCCATGGATCGTACCCAACAGGCCTAAAGACGTGTTCGCCAATCTCGCGAGCGGGGTCGCCTCGAACCGCGACTCGAACTACGAGCGGAGCCTCGATTCGTTGTTCACCTTCATCCCGTCAGTCGAAGCCGAGGAGGCCTATCGAGGGCGCTTCGCGGACTGGACCAAGACGGTCGAGCTCGACGTGCTCGGGAGGATCAAGACGACCTACCTGGGCGCGAGGAGCGCGCAGTTCGGCTACGCGAATCTGAGGTTCGATTCCGAGGACGAAGTGGGGAGTGTGGCCCACTTTCGAGGCCCCTATACGATAACCCTGAACCGCGGCGACGGCTCCCCGGCCCAGATCTATGCGGGGGAGGCCATCTTTACGATTATCCAGGGAACGCAGGGATGGGTTCTGTTCAAATGGGAGGATATCCAGCCGCTCCCTGGCGGGAACCCCACTTCAGGCATGCTGAGAGGGGCGCTGCGCTAATAGGGCGCGCGAGATTGCATAAAGCGGCCAGGAATCAGACATACCGGAGAAAGATATACGGAGGAAAATATGATCTTGAATAATCCGCCCGGATATGTTACTATTCCACAAGGAGGAAAACCTATGTCTGGAAACAGAATGAAATATGCGTTCCTGTTGATCGCCGTGTTCGCCCTTATCGGCTATTCCGGATGTATCCTATCTCCGGACGAAGAGGTGCCGCAGCCTCAGCCAAAGCCCACGTACAAGCCATTAACGGACAAGGAAAACGTTATATACAACCTCCAGCAATGCTACAAGGAGCACACCATTTCACGGTATGACGAGCTTCTTGATGCAGGCTATAAGTGGCACAATCAGGATGAGACATTCTACGAAAGGGCCAAGGACGTCGAGCAGACGGGCAAACTGTTTGCCGCGGCGAATAATACTTACCCCCTGGCGAACCTCTGGATCGAGAAGCTCGAGCTCACGATCTATGATGGAACCTGGACTAAGATTGATATTGTCGATGCAGTCCCTTGCAGCGATTGCTGGGAGACGACGCGGGATTACGATATCTCGGCTCGCATGGCTGGAGGAACGCTGACGTACATCGGGAACGATCAGGCCACATTCATCGTGATCGGCATCGATAGAGGGGGCCAGAGAATCTACCAGCTGCGGCACATCTACGATCTCAAGAAGCAGCCGAGCTAAAAACGCATGAACCGCGGCGAATGTCCGATGCCGCAATCGGCGAACGATCAAAGCCCCCTCCCCCGAGGGGGCTTTTCTTTTTCTCCGCCCTTCCCCTTGATTCCGCGCTCCATCCGGGGTATAATCGGGCGTCTTTCCAGGGGAGGATTGCTCATGAAATGGATCAACGTGCTGCGCGTCGCGGCATTACAGGCTCGAGCTTGAAATCTACGCGGGAACATGGGAACGGGTGACCGAATTCGAACAAGCCCCCTGCGACGACTGCTGGGAGACGACGAGGGAGTACTCCCTCATGCTCATGATGACCAACGGTGGAATGACGTACATTGCCAACGGCTCGGTGACGATCACTGTAGTCCCGCTACCGGTGCCAGGGATGCCGGTCTACCGGATCATCCGGTGCTACGACGCTCCGAAGCGCTGACGGACCCCGCCGCCTCCCCGGCCATCCTTGACTTTGCCCTAGCCTCCCGCCTATAGTGTCCGTGTGGTAAAGAGCAAATCAGACAGCTCATCTCATCTCAAGCTCATCGCGGTGGTTCTCTGCCTCGTCTTCATCGCCGCGCTCGGGCTCTATCGCTATTTCAAGACGGAGAGCGGGAGGGTGTTTCTCCTCGACGCCGGCGTCGACAGCCGCTACGCGTATGTCCAGCGCGACGTCGAGCAGCGGATCGTGAAGGCGCTCAGGCGTTATGGCGTCATGGGAAAGCACTTGAGGATCGAGAGCGAGAATCGGGTCGAAACGGGGGGCGCGGTGACGGTCATCCGCGCCGAGACGGCCCCCGACGCCTCCCTCGTGCAGATCAACGCGGCGATCTCGAAGACCGTCCGCGCGATCGGAGGGAGAGTGCGCTCCTGCCGCGAGGGGAAGGACGGCACCATCATCACGATGGAGATCGGCACGAGGCGGGCGCTCACGCACCGGTGCGTCATCAAGAAGGGCTCCGAGCGGGAGCATCGGGCGGGAGCCGAGCGGCGGCCCGAGCGCGTCGTCGCCATCTGCGTCGACGATTTCGGATTCTTCAACAACGCGCTCGTGAATGAGTTTCTCGAGCTCGACATACCGCTCACGATCGCGGTGATACCGGGACTCAAGCATTCCGAGAAGATCTGTCTCGCGGCCGCCGAGGCCGGGAAGGACATTCTCTGTCATCTGCCGATGGAGGCGGAGAAGGAAGGCTGGGACAGCGGCGAGATTCCCCTCATCCGCGTATCGATGAAGCCGGCCGAGATCGAGAAGGCGCTCGCGAAGGCGCTCGAAACCGTTCCCGGCGCCATCGGGATCAACAATCACATGGGCTCGCTCGCGACCGCCGACCGCGCGCTCATGAAGACGGTGCTACGGCTCTGCCGCGAGCGCGGGCTCTTCTTCTTCGACAGCGTGACGACCTCGCACTCGGTCGTGCGCGAGGTCGCGAAGGGGCTCGGAACGAGCACCGCGGCCAACGACATGCTCGTCGACGGCGGCGATGGGGATACGCGCGAGAACATGCGGAAGCTCCTGTCGATCGCGGCGCGGAGAGGCTCGGCGATCGGCATCGTTCACGTGAAGAGCCGGACGCTCGACGATCTCCGCTGGATGATCGACGAGGCGAGGAAAGAGGGGATCGATTTTCTGACGATCTCCCAGATGATAAAGAGAAACAACCTGGCGCCGGCAGAAGGAGGAAGGCTTTGAGCACAATCAGGCTTGGAGTCAATATCGACCACGTGGCCACGCTCCGCGAGGCGCGAAAGACGACGGAGCCCGATCCGGTGACCGCCGCAATGGTGGCCGAGCACGGGGGCGCCGATCAGATCACCTTTCACCTGCGGGAGGACCGGCGGCACATCCAGAACCGCGACGCGCGCCTCATCAGCGAGCTCGCCCAGACGCGGGTCAACATGGAGATGGCCGCGACGACCGAGATGCAGGAGATCGCGCTCGCGCTCCGTCCCGATTCGGTGACGCTCGTGCCCGAAAAGCGCGAAGAGGTGACGACCGAGGGGGGGCTCGATCTTCTCAGGATAGGCGCCGCGGCGGGCCCCATCGTCAAGTCGCTCAGGGAAGGCGGGATCACCGTGGCGGCCTTCCTCAATCCCGACCTCGCGCAGATCAAGGAGGCCGCGAAGCTCGGCTTCGACGCGGTCGAGATACATACGGGAGAATACGCGAACGCGGGACGAACGGAGGTCGAGCGAGCGCTCCGGGCGATCCGCGACGCCGCCTCGGCGACGGCCAAGCAGGGGCTCAAGGTGCACGCGGGGCACGGCCTCACCTACCACAACGTCCGCCCGATCGTCGAGATCCGCGAGATCGAAGAGCTCAACATCGGCCATAGCATCATCTCGAGGGCGATGTTCGTCGGGCTCGAGCAGGCGGTGCGGGAGATGGCGGCGCTGCTGAGGCGGTGAACGAGATACTATTTGCTCCCGCATAATGAATGTCCTAATGTAAACTCG
>JAPLKY010000321.1 GCA_026387805.1 Candidatus Krumholzibacteriia bacterium | reverse complement strand
CGCGGCCGTCGTCGCCGAGCTCCTGAATCTTCTGGAGCACCTTCCCGGGCACGAGATCCTTGTTCGCCTCGAATATCTTCACGGCCTGCGCCCAGAGGGGTGGTTGGGCCTTCGCGGCGGCGCCGGTGCTGTCGGGCGCGGCCGCCCCGGCCGGCGCCGGGAGCGAGAGCGCGCACAGAAGAATCGCTATGCAGGAAAATCCCGCGAATCCGCTGTTTTTCAAAGGGTGCCTCCGGTTACTTTTTAATGGCGAGCGGTTCGCCGCAGCACGTGATATCGCAGCAGATGTCTTCCTCGCCGCAGCAGGAGCACGAGTCCGCGTCTTCCTTGGCGTCCTTGCATTCCTTGACGACCTTGAGCTCGAGTCCGCATTCTCCGCAGGCATAGACCTCGCCTTTTTTCATCTCGTTGCAGCTGGGCATCGGCATACCTCCCTTGCTTATGGCCCCGCGTGTCGATTCCATTCGAACGATGACGAATTCTAGCATACCACGGGGCGGGATGCACCGGTTTTCATTTTTCTCTTGACTTTCGGTTTTCTTTCGGGTAAGCTCCGGACATGGTCTACATGACGAAGCGCCAGAGAGAGATTCTCGAATTCATACGGTCCTTCCAGGCGGCGAAGGGGTATGCGCCCTCCCTCGAGGAGATCGCGGCGCACTTCAAGCTTTCCGCGGTGAGCACGGTGCACGAGCATCTCGCGAACATGAGCCGGAAGGGGCTCCTGCGCCGCGGCTGGAACAGGGCGCGCTCGATCGAGCCGCTCGCGGGGCGCACGGCGCGCGAGGTGCCGCTCATCGGGGCGGTCGCGGCGGGCTCGCCGATAGAGGCGATCGAGGTGCCCGAGAACGTCGCCCTGCCGGAGGACCTCGTCGGACGGGGGGAGACCTTCGCGCTCAGGGTGAAGGGGGAGTCGATGACGGGGGACGGGATCCTCGATGGAGACCTCATTATCGTCGAGAAGCGGCGGCGCGTGGAGAACGGCGCTTTGGCCGTCGTGCTCCTACGAGGCGGCGAGGCGACGATGAAACGTTTCTACCACGAAGGGGCCGTCGTGCGGCTCAGGCCGTCGAACCCGGCGATGAAGGACATCGTCGTGCCGGCGGCCGAGGTCGAGGTGCGCGGGGTCGTCGTCGGGCTCATGAGAAGGTACAAGCGCGGGTAGGTGGGCGCCGGACATTCCCGCTCCGAACCCAGTCGCAGAGCCTCCAATGGGCTCGTTCGCGGGAATGTCCCGCGCCAATACGGCCCCGCGTGAGCACGTGTAGCGGGTGACGCTGATGGGGTCCCCGCCCGATGCGCAGCGAGCCTTGCTCGCGAGCACGGGTGGGGTGCAATCAGCGGCAGGACCCGCGTAGGGGATCGTATGGCTCTCACGTATCGCAAGGTCGATCTGCTGCTCTCGTCCGACGCGGGGGGCGAGGTGCGGGAAGGGGACTGCCTTTTGCTCGAGATGGGGCGCAGTCCCGCCGCCGGCGAGCTCGCGCTCGTGAGGCGGGGGCGCGCCGAGGCGCTTCGCCGGTGGGACGGCGAATGCGGGGTTGAGGTGCTGGGGGTGGTTATCGGGGTAAAACGGAAGCTGTGAAGTGCGGTTGCCGCAACGTGCGATCTTCCGCGGCGCCGCCGCAACGCGCGATTTTCGGTGCGTCCGCCGGGTGCGGCGCGATGGGGGGGACCGCTGTGGAGCGGGAGATTCTTCACGTCAACACGGACGATTTCTACGCGTCGGTCCTGCGGCTGCGCGATCCCGCGCTGCGGCGGCGCGCGGTGGTCGTGGTGGGCGCCTCGCCGCGGGGCATGGTCTTTTCCGCCTCGTACGAAGCGCGCGAGGATGGCGTGACGCGAGGCATGACCGCCTCCGCCGCGAGGCGGCTGTCGTCGCGGGCCACGTTTCTCCCGCCCGACTGGGGGCTCTTCCGGCGCGCGTCGTCCGCCATCTTCGGGGTGCTGCGGCGATATAGCCCGGTCGTCGAGTCGGCCTCGCTCGATGAGGGGTACGTCGACTACACCGGCTGCGGCCGCCTCTTCGGTCCGGCGCTCGATGCGGGGCGGCGGATCAAGGACGAGATCGCGCGCGAGACGGGGCTCGCCGTGTCGCTCGGGGTTGCCTCGAACAAGCTCGTGAGCCACGTCGCTTCGCGCTCGGCGAAGTGCGCGAACCTCGTCGACGTGTACGCGGGCTACGAGCGCTCGTTTGTCGCGCCCGTGCCGGTGGCGCGATTTCCGCTCGTCGGCGAGAAACGCTCGCCGGCGCTCTGCGAGCTCGGCGTCGCGCGCGTCGGGGACGTGCTCCTTTTTCCCGAGGAGATATTCGCCTTCTGTTTCGGCTCGTGGGGGAGGCGCCTCTACCGGGGAGCGCTCGGCGAGGATACGGCGCCTGTGCGGACGCGCCCCGGTATCGACGAGCGGTTCACCGTGGAGGAGATCCTCGAGCCGGACCGGGTCGAGTACCGTTTTCTCGAGGGGGTGCTCTACCGTCTCGCCGAGCGTCTCGGAGAGAAGCTCCGCGCCGAGCGTTCGCTCGCGGGCGCCGTCGGTCTCGAGGTGCGCTATGCGGACGGACTCGCGGCGAAGGGGACGGGGAGGCCCGGAGCGCCGGCGGCGGGCGGCGCCGGCGGCGGCAGCGGTCGGCCGGAGGCGCGCGATGTGTCTGCGGCGTCCGAGGCGACCGCCTCGTCCGTCTCGGACGATCTTTCCATCTATGAGGCCGCGCGGGAGATCTTCGCGCGCGTCTACGCGAGGCGTGTGCGGGTGCGAAGCCTCGTTCTCTCGGCGGGGCGGATCACACCCGCGCCGCTCCAGCTCGAGCTCTTCGCGGGAGAACGCGAGGCCGCCGTCGAGCGGAGGGGGAAGCTCTACGCCGCGCTCGACCGCCTGCGCGCCGCGTATCCGGGGCGCGCCGCGCCGGCATTCGGAAGGGCGCTCGCCGTGCAGCACTAATCCCGTCGGCCGGAGGTCCCCCGTGAGCTTCGTTCATCTCCGTGTACATTCGAACTTTTCCATGCTCGCGGGCACGCGGCCGGTCGAGGACCTCGCGCGCGCGGCCGCCGAGGCGGGGATGCCGGCTCTCGCCCTCACCGACACGGACGGGATGTACGCCGTCGTGCCGTTTCAGAGAGCGTGCGAGGAGGCGGGCATCCGGCCGATCCACGGCGTGGAGCTCACGGGCGCGCTCGATGCGCCCGGCGAATCCCGTTCCCCCGGGAGCCGTTCCGTCGGGCGCGTCACGCTCCTCGCCCGGACGCGCGAGGGCTACGGCGAGCTCTGCCGTCTCGTCACGAGGCGGCGGCTCGACGCGGACTTCTCGCTCGGCGCGGCGCTCGATCGCCTTTCGGAGAATGTCTATGTTCTCGCCGACGACGAGCGGGTTCTCGCGAGGCTCCGCGGCCGGAAGAACGCATTCGCGGCGCTCCCCACGGCGATCGGACGCGAGTGGACCACGAGGCGCTGGCGGCTCCGCCGCGAGGCAACGCGCCTCGGCTTGCGCACAGTCGCCGCGGGGGAGGTCTATTTTCTCGAGCCTCGCGAGCATTTCGTGCACCGCGTTCTCACGGCGATTCGGACGCGCACGACGGTCGGCACGCTCCCCCCGGGCGCCGCGGCTCCGTCCGAGGCGTTCTTTCATTCGCCCGCGGACGTTGAGCGCGTCTTTCACGACGATTCCGCCTCGATCGATGCGGCCCTCGAGATCGCCGACAGCTGCCGCTTCGATCTCGATCTCCATTCGCTCAAGCTTCCGCGCTTCGCGCTCGCGGGCGGCGAGGAGCCATTCGCGGAGCTTCGCCGCCTCGCACTGCGGGGGCTGAAAGAACGGATGGGGGAGAGCGAGTGCGTCGCGGCGGAGGCGGCCCCCTGGCGCGATCTCGGTGCGGCGGAGAGCACGCTCGAGCGCGAGCTCGCCGTCGTTCGCGCGAAGGGGCTCGCCGATTACTTTCTCATCTGCTGGGACATCGTCCGATTCGCGCGGAGCCGCGGGATGAGCTCGGTGGGGCGCGGCTCCGCCGGGAACAGCCTCATCTCGTATGCGCTCAAGATCACGCACGTGAATCCGCTCAGACACAACCTCTTCTTCGAGCGATTTCTCAACCCCGAGCGCACGCACCTTCCCGACTTCGACATCGACTTCGGCACGGACGACCGCGAGGAGGTGCTCCGCTACATCTTCCGCCGCTACGGCGCGGAGCGCGTCGCGATGATCGGCACCTACTCGACGCTCAAGGCGCGGGCGGCGATCCGCGAGGTCTCGAAGGCGCTCGGCATTCCCGAGGGGGAGGTGGATCTGTTCATCAAGAGGCTCCCGTACTTTTCCTCGGTCGACCGGATCGAGGAGAAGTGCGCCGTCTCGCCCGCCGCGGGCGACATTCCCTTCGACCGCGAGCCGCTCCGCACGATTCTCAAGCTCGCCGTGCGCATCGGGGAGTTCCCGCGGCACATGGCGACGCACCCGTGCGGGCTCGTCATCTGCCCCGAGCCGATCACGAACTTCATCCCGCTCCAGCGCGGCGACAAGGGGTACGAGATCACGCAGTGGTCGATGCACGAGGTCGAGGCGGCGGGGCTTCTCAAGATCGACATCATCGGGCAGAAGGGGCTCGCTGTCATCGGGGAGGCGGCCGCGATGGCCGCGGAGAACGCAGGACGGCCGCTCCATCCCGACACGATCGATTATCTCGGCGACACGGCCTCGCGCGAGGCGCTGCGCGCGGGGCGCACCGAGGGCTGCTTCTACATCGAGTCTCCCGCCATGGTTCAGCTCATACGCCAGGCGAAGTGTGACGACTTCGAGGTGCTCACGGCGCTCTCGTCGATTATACGCCCCGGGGTTTCGAGCTACGGCGGGAAGCGCCAGTATCTCCACCGGCACCTCGGGCTCGAGCCGGTCTCGCTCATTCACCCGGCGCTCGAGCCCGTGCTCGCCGACACGTGCGGCTGTCTCATTTACCAGGAGCAGGTGATCCGCATCGCCGTCGTCGTCGCCGGGATGAGCCTTGGCGAAGCGGACGGACTGCGCCGCTGTATGTCGTTCAAGAACGTCGACGACGAGACCTTCGCGAGCTACCGCGCGTCGTTCATGCGCGGGGCGCTCGCGCGAGGGATCGACGGGGAGACGGCGGGGGAGATATTCCGGCAGATTGCGTCGTTCGCGGGATACGCGTTCTGCAAGGCGCACTCGGCCTCGTTCGCCCTCGAATCGTTCGAGAGCGTCTACTGGAAGACGCACTATCCGGCCGAGTTCATGGCAGCGGTGCTCTCGAACGGCGGCGGGTACTACTCGCAGAGCGAGTATCTCGAGGAGGCGCGGCGCATGGGGCTCGAGATCCTCCCGCCGAGCGTGAATGAGAGCGCGGTGCGGCACCGCGGCCGCAGCCGCGCGCTTCGCATCGGACTCATGCAGGTGAAGGGGCTTTCCGTCGGGACGGCGCACGCGATCGTTGCGGGGCGGTTGTACGGATCGCTTGCGGAATTTTTGGAAAAGGTACCCGCCTCGCGCGGTGAGGTCGAGACGCTCATCCGCTGCGGGGCGATGTCGGGATTCGGGAGAACGCGGCCGGAGCTTCTGTGGGAGCTGCGGATGCTGCGGCCGGGTGCGGAGGGTTCGCGTGACGCCCGCGAGGGGGGCGTCGATGCCCACGAGCTCATTCGCCGGCTGCCCCGCATTTCCGAGTATGACCTTCCCCGCCGCATTGCCTTCGAGCTCGAGACGCTCGATTTAGCGGTGAGCGGCCATCCGCTCGAGATGTTCGGGCCGGGCGTCGTGGAGGCTCTCGATGCGCGGGCCGGCGGGCGCCGCCTCGTCCGCTCCACCGATCTCCCGCGCCGCGTCGGCGAGGAGGTCGATATCGTCGGCTGGAAGGTCACCTGGAAATCGACGCGCACGCAGGCCACGATGGAAGAGATGATCTTCGTGACGTTTTCGGATCAGTGGGGGAGATTCGAGGCGACCTTTTTCCCCGAGGCGTACCGCCGCGCCGCGTCCGCGCTCATACGCGGCCCGGGGCCGTTCCTCATCCGCGGCCGCGTCGAGAGCGAGCTAGGGGTGGAGAGCCTTGTTGCAGAGAGCCTGTCGTTGGTTTGTGAGGGTCAAGTCGCGACATGCTTAAGAGCATAGACCTTCGACTCTGGCAAGGCTTCTTGAATATGGAGGTTCCCAGACCATGGAACACCGCAGGTCTTATCTAGATACGCTGTGAGCGCACGCAGTCTAACATGACCGGGGCCCGAATTGCTCTTGAGTAAGGTGTTGATTCGTAGTAGAATAATTCCGGCTCATGGGGGAAGCATCCTAGATACGCTGCGAGCCTTGCAGTGTTTATCCAGATACGCAGGTCCGTATACTTTAAGTTATGTCGGCACTGGTCTCAGGAGGGGATGTTCTATGAGGCATCTACTTGCCCTTGTCGCGCTGGTAGTAGTCGCGACGGATGCGACAGCCGGGGAGCTTGTGGAGATCGATTTGCCGCAGCTCGAGGGGACGTATTGCTTCGACACGTGCGATCCCAGCCGACTGGTGGATTTCCAGCTTGATCGGCTCCCGCTTGCCATTGAGGGCGTTTGCATTCACATCTCGGGGATAGTGAGCGTCGGGCAAGAAATGTGCGACTTATACGGAGATGGGAGCGTTACGGGTCCGTTTCCCTATCCCATGGCGCTTGTGGCGTGGATGATGGATACGGTTGGGGGTCACCCGTGGTTCGCCGGTGCCCCCTTGCCTGATGAGAGCGGGAGTTTCGATATGGTCGTATCATTTCGGGAGCTCTACGGCTGGCCTGTCACGTGGGATTTTCTACTGTCGGGCCACGTCAATTTCTCGTTCGCTGGAGAGGGTTCTGGACTTATTCCTGAATGCTGGGTTACCGACTTACCCCAGGCAACGGTAGAACATGCGTCTTTGATCATCGAGGGCGAGTTTGAGGTGGCTGTGGAGCAAAGTACCTGGGGGAGCATCAAGTCGTTGTTTTGATAGAGACGAGCGGCATAACTCTGCATGCAGCTGACGGCCGCTGCCGTCACGCCGCCTGCGGAGCACGCGGCGCGCCGGCCCGCCGAGGCGGCGGGCGCGGCCGCAGCTGATGCCGGCGTTCTATGGCTTAGGGGCTTTATATGGTGAATGCGCATGTTTAGCCGACCTTCGCAATGACGCTTGTAGCCCTGGCTGCGTTGTTGCTGGCGTGCGAAGAAGAG
>JAPLKY010000310.1 GCA_026387805.1 Candidatus Krumholzibacteriia bacterium | reverse complement strand
CGTCTCGACGTTGTTGAGCACGGTAGGCTGCTCCCGGAGCCCCTTCTCAACCGTATGGACGTACTTTGCGCGCGGCTCTCCCGGCCTGCCCTCGAGAGAAGCCATGAGCGCCGTGGATTCGCCGCAAACGAATGCGCCGCCGCCGCGGGATATCGATATATCGAACGAGAAGCCGCTCCCGAGAATGCCGCTGCCGAGCAGCCCGCATTCGCGCGCCTGCGCGAGCGCCGTCGTCAACGCTTCGACGGCGAGCGGGTACTCGTTCCTCACGTAAATGAAACCTTCATGCGCGCCGACCGCATAGGCGCCGATCACGATCCCTTCGATGACGCTGTGGGGATTCCCCTCGCAGATGCTCCGGTCCATGAACGCGCCGGGATCTCCCTCGTCGGCGTTGCAGATGACGAACCTCTTCCGCCCCTTCGCGCCCCGCGCCGTCTCCCATTTGATCCCGGTCGGAAACCCTCCGCCTCCCCTTCCGCGAAGCCCCGACTTCTTGATCGTATCGATCACGACGCGCGGCTTCCCACTCTCGAGCACCCGGCGGAGCGCCTCGTAGCCGTCGAGCGCTATGTAATCCCGTATATCCGCCGGATCGATCTTCGAGTTGTCGCCGAGAACGAGCCTCATCTGCCGCCGGTAATAGGGAACCTCTTGCTCGAGCTCGACGCGCTTTCCCGTCGCGGGATCGAGGTAGAGCAGACGCTCGACGATCTCCCCTTTCTTGATCGTCTTCGCGACGATCTCGGGCACGTCGAGCGGTTTCACCTGGGTATAGAGAATCTCCCGGGGATGAATGACGACGAGCGCGCCCTTCTCGCAGAAGCCGTGGCAACCGGTCGCCTTGACCTCGACGCGGCGCAGCCGCGCGCTCGCGATCTCGCGCTTGAACGCCTCGTAGACGCTCACGGAATCGCACGCGCGGCATCCCGTGTCGGTGCACACGCCGATCGTCATCCAGCCGGCCGGTCGCTCGCCGAGTATTTCTTTCTTGAATCTATCGAGGCTCTTGAACGAGCGGAGCTTGTTGAGTTTCAGGGTCGCACCCTCCTGCCCTGCATATCGCTCAGAAAGATAAATTGAAATTAATAAGAAATTCCTTACGAAGTCAAGGGATATAGAACGCTATGGGCACGAATGCTAATTTTATATAATCCAATATGTTACGCAACAATACTGGTTCTGCTACCGAGGGGTCGATCAGAATCACGTGGCTATCGTCAGAAGCACCTGGTCCTTCTCGACGGAGGTCCCGGGAGCTACCTTGAGGGATTTCACGACGCCGTTCACCCTCGAGGTGAGATTGTTCTGCATCTTCATCGCCTCGAGGATGACGAGGACATCTCCCTCCTTGACCGCATCTCCCACCTTCACCTCGAACTGAACGACCATACCGGGCATCGGCGCAATGATCGAATACTCGCCGTTCGAATTGGCGAGCGAATCGCTCTTCTCGAACTTGTTCTTCGCCTCTTCCTTCCTGGCCTTGAGCTCTTCCTTCTTTTCGGACTCTTTCTCTTTGGAGGGCGATGATTCCCTCTTGATGAAGAGAGGCTGCGTATCGCCGACGGCGATGACCCTCGGCTTTCCGCCCACTTCCTCCACGTCGACCGAGTACTTCTCGCCCCCGACCGATACGCTGAAGCTCCGGAGCGTCGAGCCGCCGCCTGGCGCTCCCGCGGGGATCTTATCGACGAGCTGCCCCTTGAGGGCCTTCTCCACGAGCTCGTCCTCGCGCTTGACGTCCTCGAGAGTTCTTGCCTTCGTTTCGGCCGGCGGCTGCTCCTTGCCGTACTTCCATTTGAGGAAACGGAGTCCCGTCGTCGGATAGAGCGCATAGACGAGAACGTCTCCCTCATCCCGCGCGATGTCTTTCGTCGCCTCGCGCGCCTTTTCCATCTCCGGCTCGAGCGTATCGGCGGCCCGGCAGGTTATCGGCTTCTCTCCCTTCGAGTAGCCATGGAGCACGATCTTCTGCACCCTCGGGTCGATGGGCGCCGGGGATCTGCCGTAAAGGCCGTAGACATAATCCTTCACCTGGCTCGAGATCATCTTGTAGCGGCCGAAAAGAACGTTCTGAACCGCCTGTGTGCCGACGATCTGGCTCGTCGGCGTCACGAGCGGCGGGTAGCCGAGCTCCTTCCGGGTTTTCGGAAGCTCTTCGTAGACTTCGTTGATCCTGTCGAGAGCGTCCGCCTCCTTGAGCTGGCTCACGAGGTTCGTCAGCATCCCGCCCGGAATCTGATGCTCGAGAACGGCCGTATCTATGATCGACATCTGGGTCGAATTGAGGAATTGCCGGTACTTCGGCGCAATCGTCTCGAGGTATTGACCGATCTCGAAGAGCTTTTCCAGATCGAGCCCCGGGCTTCTCACCTTTCCCCTGAGCGCCGCGACCATCGGCTCGATCGCCGGCTCGGACGATCTGAGTCCGAAAGGCGCAATCGCGCAATCGATGATGTCGACGCCCGCCTCGATCGCCTTGAGATACGTCATCGAGGCCATTCCGCTCGTGTAGTGGCAGTGGAGCTGGATCGGGAGCCTGACCGAACGCTTCAGGGCGCCGACGAGATCGTACGCGTCATACGGATTGAGAATCCCCGCCATGTCCTTGATGCAGATCGAATCCGCGCCCATCTCCCTCAGAATCTTGGCCTTCTCGAGGTAATACTTGAGGTTGTATACCTTGCCTCCGATCTTGGGACCGGTGAGAGAGAACGATATCGTGCCCTGGATCTGCTTCTTGCACTTCTTGATCGCCTTGAAGGACGCCTCGAAGTTGCGTTCGTCGTTGAGTGCGTCGAATACGCGGAAGACGTCGATCCCGGTTTCGGCCGCCCGCTCGACGAACGCCTCGACGACGTCATCGGCGTAGTTCCGGTATCCGACGAGATTCTGGCCGCGGAGCAGCATCTGGAGCGGGGTCTTCTTGATCCGTTTCTTGAGCTCGACCAGCCGCTCCCACGGATCCTCGTTGAGGTACCGCGTCGCGACGTCGAAGGTGGCTCCCCCCCATACTTCCATCGTATGGAAACCGACCCTGTCCATCTTCT
>JAPLKY010000335.1 GCA_026387805.1 Candidatus Krumholzibacteriia bacterium | reverse complement strand
ATGTTGGGATGCTCCTCCCCCGCGCCGATATTATACGCCTCCCCCGTCGCCCCCTCGCGCCCGACGAGCTCGATTGCGCGGCAGTTATCCTCGACGTAGATCCAATCCCGGACGTTCGAGCCGTCTCCGTAGATCGGCAGCGGCTTGCCCTCGATCGCGTTCGTAATGAAAAGAGGAATGAACTTTTCGGGATGCTGATACGGGCCGTAGTTGTTCGAGCTCCGCGTGATCACGGCGGGGAAGTCGTACGTCTTGCCGAACGCGCGCACGAGGAGATCGGCGCCCGATTTGCTCGCCGAATAGGGGCTGTTCGGCTGCACGGGATCGCTCTCGCTGAAGCTCCCGCGCGCGGTGCTGCCGTACACCTCGTCGGTCGAAACCTGGACAAAACGGGGCACGCGCGCCTTGAGCGCGCGCTGGAGAAGCACGTACGTACCGAGGACGTCCGTCTTGACGAAGCTCCCCGCCTCAAGAATCGAGCGGTCGACGTGCGTCTCCGCGGCGAAGTTGTACACGACGTCGACGCCGGGGAGCAGCCCGTCGAGAAGACGCGCGTTGCAGATGTCCCCGCGGACGAACCGGAATCCTTTTCGCCCCATGAACTCGCGGAGGTTGTCGAGATTTCCCGCGTAGGTGAGCTTGTCGAGAACGGTGACCTCTACCTTCCGGCCTTCGCGGTACAGGAACCGGATAAAATTCGACCCGATGAATCCCGCTCCCCCCGTGATGAGGATCTTCCGCATCGGCGCCTCCTCCCGGCCCGGTTGCGGGAGACGCGCGGTCCGCTACCGCGTCGTTCTCCCGAAGGAATGATACCTGAATCCCATCTTCTCCATCGTTTCCGGCTGATAGATGTTCCGGCAATCCAACACGACGGGGCTTCGCAGAAGCTTCATCACCCTGTCGAGATCGAGCACCCGGAACTCGTTCCATTCGGTCATGATAACGAGCGCGTCGGCTCCCCGGACGGCCTCGTACGAATCCTCGCAGTACGAAATCCGCTCGCCGTAGATCCGGCGCACGTTCTCGATCGCCTCGGGATCGTACCCGTGGACGCACGCCCCCTGGGCGAGCAGACGGTCGACGAAACGCAGCGCCGGCGACTCGCGCACGTCGTCGGTGTTGGGCTTGAACGAGAGTCCGAGCACGGCGATCGTCTTCCCCGCGAGAACCGGCATCTCCGCTGCGATCTTTTCCATGAGCCGGTCCATGAGGGTCCGATTCACCTCGGCCGCCGCCCTGATGACGCGCAGGGGCACGCCCGTTTCGTCGGCGGTATGCATGATGGCGGCTACGTCCTTCGGAAGGCACGATCCGCCGTATCCGACCCCCGCGTGCAGGAACTTGGATCCGATCCGCCGGTCGAGACCCATCGCCCGCGCAACCTCGTCGACGTCGGCCCCCACCTTCTCGCAGAGCTCGGCGATCTCGTTGACGAACGAGATCTTCGTCGCGAGAAACGCGTTCGACGCGTACTTTATCAGCTCGGCCGTCCGGATCGACGTGAAAACGATCGGCGTCTCGAGGAGGTAGAGCGGCCGATAGATCTCGCCCATGATCTCCCGCGCGCGCTCGCTCTCGACGCCGATGACGACGCGGTTCGGGCGCATGAAATCCTCTATCGCCGAGCCTTCCCTGAGGAACTCGGGATTCGACACCCGGTCGAATTCGATCGGGCGCTTCAGGTTCTCGCGGACGATCCCGTCGACCCGCTCGGACGTTCCGACGGGCACCGTGCTCTTCTGGACGAACACGCGGTATTCGCTCATGCACGAGGCGATGTCCTTCGCCACCTTGAACACCGACGAGAGATCGCACGAGCCGTCCTCCCGTTCGGGCGTTCCCACCGCCGAGAATATCACGAGCGAGTCCTCGACCGCCGCCGCGAGGTCGGAGGTGAAGACGAGCCTCCCCGCCGAGTAGTTGCGCGCGACGAGATCCTTGAGCCCCGGCTCGTAGATCGGCATGATCCCGTCGCGGATCGAATCGAGCCGCGTTGTATCGATGTCGACGCAGATCACACGGTTGCCGAAATCAGCGAGACACGCGCCGCTCACGAGCCCCACGTAGCCTGTACCGATCATGCATATCTTGAACATTTACGTCTCCCTTGCGATCCGCTCCCAGTATTCGAAAAGCGCTCCGAGCATCGCCTCGGTCGAATGCTCCTGCTTCCATCCGCACGAGAGCCGGAGGCGCGTGTTGTCGCCGACGAGCACCGGAATATCCGCCGGGCGGACGAGGCGCGGATCCTCCTTGATCCTCACCGGGACGCCGCAGGCGCGGACGAGGAAATCGAGCGCGTCCCGCAGATCGAGCCCGCTGCCCGAGCAAACGTTGTATACGCCCGGCTCGTTCGCTTCCTCCGCGATCGACCGGTACGCGCGCACGACGTCGCGGACGTCGAGAAAGTCGCGCACGACGTCGAGATTCCCGACCTTCACGACCGGCTCGCGCTTTCCGGTCCGTATCTCCGCGCACTGCCGCGCGAACGCGGGGAGCACGAAGCGCACGTCCTGGCCGGGGCCCGTATGGCCGAAGCTCCTCGTCGCGACGACGTCGAGATCGAAGGAGCGCTCGTACTGGAGCGCGAGCATGGTCTGAGCGGCCTTGCTCACCGCGTAGGGGCTCACCGGCTCGATCGGGCTCCCCTCGCCGAGAGGCATCGCGCTCCGCGGCCGCCGCCCGTACTCCTCGCTCGAACCGACGGAGAGGACTCGCACCTTGCCCGATCGCGTCTTCGCTCCCGGGCAGGCGCGGTGAAGCGCCCGCACGCTCTCGAGAACGTTGAGCGTGCCGAAAACGTTCGTCTCGAGCGTGGGCCGCGGCTCCTCGAAGGACCGCGCCGCGGAGCTCTGCGCGGCGAGATGGAACAGGTAATCGGGGCGGACGTCCGCGACGAGCGTTCTGACGGCGCCGCCGTCGAGGAGATCGCAGCGGCGGTACACGATCCCTTCGGGCAATCCGGAGGGCGCGACGAGGTCGGTCGCGATGACCTCGTGCCCGGCCGCGGCGAGCTCCCTCACGAGATAGGCGCCGGCGAAGCCGCTCGCCCCGGTGATCAATGAACGCATATCGACTCCCGCTCCGCCGCCGCTATTTTCGGCCCGGATTGTCTCGCCAGAAATCGAGGAGATCCCTGAGCGTCCGCTCGAACGGTATTTCGGGCTTCCAGCCCGTATCCGCCCGGAATTTATCGTTTGAACCCTCGAGATGCGGAACGTCGCTCGGTCTGAGACGCGCCGCGTCCTCCCGCACTTCGGCCTTCACGCCCGCGAGCGAGAGGAGCATGTCGAGGATCTC
>JAPLKY010000327.1 GCA_026387805.1 Candidatus Krumholzibacteriia bacterium | reverse complement strand
CTTGAACTCGGCGAAGATCTTCACCGTGTCGATGTATCCGAGCTTGATCTCCTCCGCCCCGAACGCCTTGAACGGAAGGTGCACTACCATGAAACACACGAGGATGAGAAACGACACCTTTTTCATCAAGAGGCCTCCTTTCGATCGATTGTCATAGTCTCCAATATAGTGCTTTTCGCCGTTATTGAAACCACTTTTTTAGAACATCGTCCCGAAGGTGAAATGCGGCTGCCAGTCCCCGCCCCCATCCTTGTCGAACCCGTAACCATAATCGAACCCAAGGTTTCCCAGCGCCGGCATCTCGATCCGTATCCCGAGTCCGATGCCGCGGCGGAGGTTGAAGGGATCGGCCTCTCCGAACGAATTCCACGTGTTGCCGGCGTCGAAGAACGCGAGCCCGTACACCGCGTCGCTGAACGGGAAGAGCACTTCGTGGGTGAAGGTCGTCATGAACCTGCCGCCGACGTAGATGTCGTTCCCCTCGGGCACAACCTCGTAGAAATCGTATCCGCGAAGCGCGTTTCGCCGATTGCCGCCCAGTCGGAATCGCTCGAAGTCCTGCACCTCGCTCGGATCGTTGTAGCCGTCTATCGACCCCGCCTCCATGTTCATGCGGAAGGTGAATTTCCAGAACAGCCTTCTGTACAACGAGAGATCCGCCATGTATCGCATGTACTTGACGTTTCCCTGGAGGACGCCGCCGGCGAACTCGGCGCTCAGGGATGCGTTCGATCCCTCCGTCGGATGGGTGGGATTATCCGTCGAATTACGCGAAAGGCTGAAGAGAACGCTGCTCTTGAGGAGAGGCCAGTCGACGTTGCGGAGCTCGCCCGCCTCGGGGTAATCGGTCGAAAAGTTGGAGAGCGCCACGTGTTCGAACCGGTAACTCCCCCAGAGCTTCGTATAGTCGAGCCAGGGGAACGGACGCCCGAGCTGGACCGAAAAGCCCTTGCGACGGTCCGTGTAGTACTGCTGGCTGACCCTGTCCTGAATCCAGTTGTAGACCGAAAACGTGAGCGAATTATCCGTGCCCAGAAAATACGGCTCCACGTACTGGAGATTGATGTTCTTCCGTGTCTTCCCGAATTCCCAGTCGAGCGAGACCCCCTTGCCCCTTCCGAACAGATTGTTTTCCTGGACGCCGAAGAAACCGCTCAGGGAGTTGAGCTGCGAGAATCCGGCTCCCATCCGGAAGTTGCCCGTCGTCTTCTCCTCTATCGAAAGAAGAAGGTTGACGTCTCCCCCTTCGTTCACCGGCTCCGTGTCCAGCTTCGGAATCCCGTTGAAGTAGCCAAGCGATACGACGTCGCGGATGCTCCGCTGCACCTTGTTGAGGATGAACCGGTCCCCCGGATACGTGCTCAGCTCGCGCCTGATCACCGTTTCGAACGTCTTCGTATTGCCCGATATCTTGATCTCGTTGATCGACGCGGGATTGTTCTCGACGATCGAGAGATTGAGATCGATCCTCTGTCCGCGGACGCTCCGCTCGGCGTCCACGCGGCTCCAGATGTAGCCCTGCTCCCAGTACCGGCTGTTGATCGCGATCTGGACGCCCTCGACGCGGTCGAGCGCGAAGGGATCCCCTTCCTTGAGAAACACGTAATCGCGTATCTCGTCGTCGGTGACGACCTTGTTCCCGGACCAGGTCAGGCGCCCGAGAGTGTAGGGGTTCCCCTCATCGACCCGGATATAGACGTCGAGCGCCTTGCCGCCATCGATCTCCTCGGCCTTCTCGATACGGGCATCGGCGTCGATATAGCCTTTGGTCCCGTAGAGCACCTTGATCTTCCCGAGATCGTCATCGAGCGCCGCCGGCTTGAAATCGCCCCCCCGCCACCATCTGCTCTCCCTGCTCTCCATGACCTTCTTGATCTCGGACGTCTCGAGGGCGCCGTTTCCGAGAAAATCGAGATGACGGATCTTTATCTTGCGCCCCTCGGTGACGACGTAGGAGACGATGACGCCGTGCTCCTTCTCGACCGGCGTCTTTCGCACCTCGACCTTCGCCCGGCTGTAGCCCTTCTCGGCGTAGAGGGCGCGAATCGAGTCGACGTCCTGCGTGAAAAGGGACGGACGGGCGAAGTAACCCTCCTTGAGGGCCACCTTGGCCGTAACGTCCTCTTTCTTGAGCTTGTCGGTCCCCTGAACGCGGACCTCCTTCACGCGGGGATACTCTTCGACCACGAGCGACAGGATCACCGTGCCGTTTTCGACCCGGTAGCGCGCCTGGAGATCGGAGAACTGCTTCGTCTGCAACAGACGCTTGAGGCCGTCGGAGACCCGTTCTTCGCGATACTCGTCCCCCGCACGGATACCGAATATCGTGATTATTTTCGATTCGGAGAGAAAGTAGTTCCCCGATACCTCGACCTTGCCGACCGGCATCGACCACGCGCTCGAGGCAAGGAGCAACAAGGAACAGAATATAGCCGTCGTATGTTTCATTACCGATCCTTAGGCTAACTATACACAAAAAGGTAAAGCGGTGCGAATGCTATCACACCGATGCCTTTTGTACAATCGCAAAAGGGGGACTTTTCGACGGTGCGCCGCGAAGCCCGCGGCGCCGGCCCTAGGAGCGGACCTTCTTCACGGACGCGAAGCTGAGCGCCTCGGCTCCCGGCTCCGCCGTGATCTTGAGCTGGTCGTTGCGCGTGATCTCGCCGTTCAGGAGCTTCTCGCTCAGCGGATCCTCGAGGAATTTCTGGATCGCGCGCTTGAGGGGACGGGCGCCGTGCTCCGGGTTGTACCCTTTCTCGAGAATGAACTCCCGGGCTTCGTCCGTTATCTCGAACTCGATATCCTGCGCCGCGAGCCTCTTGAAGAGGTCCTTGAGAAGAATCTCGATGATCTTCATGAGATCGCTCCGTTCGAGCTGGTGGAAGACGATGATCTCGTCGAGGCGGTTGAGAAACTCGGGATTGAAGACCTTCTTCAACTCGTCGAGGACTCGCGATTTCATATGCTGGTAGCCGGCGTCGCTCCCCTCGGCGATGAAACCCATCCCCTTCTTCCCCTTGATCTCCTTCGCCCCGACGTTCGAGGTCATGATGAGCACGGTATTCTTGAAATCGACCTTGCGGCCGAAGGAATCGGTGAGACATCCCTCCTCGAGGATCTGCAGGAGGAGGTTGAACACGTCGGGGTGGGCCTTCTCGATCTCGTCGAGGAGGACGACGGAGTAGGGCTTGCGGCGCACCTTCTCGGTGAGCTGCCCTCCTTCCTCGTAGCCGACGTATCCGGGAGGCGCCCCGACGAGGCGCGAGATCGCGAATTTCTCCATGTACTCCGACATATCGACCCGCAGGAGCGCGTCCTCGCTCTCGAAGAGAATCGCCGAAATCGCGCGCGCGAGCTCGGTCTTCCCCACGCCGGTCGGGCCGAGGAAGAAGAACGAGCCGATGGGACGCCTCGGATCGCGGAGTCCCGCCCGGTTCCGCCGAACAGCGGTCGCGATGGCGCGAAGCGCTTCTTCCTGCCCGATGACGCGCTTGCGCAGCTCGTCCTCGATATGGAGCAGCTTCTCGGTCTCCTCTTCCTGGACCTCCGAGACCGGTATGCCCGTCATGTCCGAAATGACGGCCGCGATCTCGCGCTCCGTCACGATCGATTCGCTTTCCTGTCTGGAGTCGCTCCATTCGCGATGGAGCTCCTGGATGCGCTTCCGAATTTCCTTCTCCTGGTCGCGGAAGGCCGCCGCCTTCTCGAACTCCTGGGCCTGGATGGCCGATTCCTTCTCCTTGGAGATATCCTCCGCGCTCCGCTCGAGATCGCGCAGGCTATCGGGCACCGTCGTCACCGAAAGGCGCGCCCGCGCCCCCGCCTCGTCGATCACGTCGATCGCCTTGTCGGGAAGAAACCGTCCCTGGATGTAGCGCTGCGAAAGGTATACCGCTTGCCGGATGGCCGCTTCCGTGAACTTCGTACGGTGATGCGCCTCGTATTTATCGCGCAGCCCGATGATGATCCGAACCGTCTCGTCCTCGGATGGGGGATTGATGATGATCGGCTGGAAACGCCGCTCGAGGGCGCCGTCCTTCTCGATGTGCTTGCGATACTCGTCGAGCGTCGTGGCGCCGATACACTGGATCTCCCCGCGCGCGAGCGCCGGCTTGAGCATGTTGGAAGCGTCGATCGCGCCTTCGGCGCCGCCGGCACCCACGATCGTATGGATCTCGTCGATGAAGATGATGACCTGATCGTTGTCCCGAATCTCATTGATGATCGTTTTCAGGCGTTCCTCGAACTGTCCGCGGTACTTCGTGCCGGCAACGATCGAGGCGAGATCGAGCGTCGTGATGCGTTTATCGCGGAGAAGCTCGGGCACCTTTCCCTCGACGATCCTCTGGGCGAGTCCCTCGACGATGGCCGTCTTTCCGACGCCGGGTTCGCCGATGAGAACGGGATTGTTCTTCTTCCTCCGGCAGAGGATCTGGATGATCCTGCCGATCTCCTGGTCCCTGCCGATAATCGGATCGAGCTTGAGATCGCGGGCATGCTGCGTAAGGTCGCGCCCGAACTGGTCGAGGGTCGAGGTTTCGGTCTTTCCGCGCGCGCTCTTCTTCGCGCCCGCGGCGCCGCCGCTTCGGGCGAGACTCTTCATGATCTCCTCGCGGACGCGCTTGCGGTCGACGCCGAGCTCGAGGAGAACCCGCGCCGCCACACCCTCCCCCTCCCGGATGAGCCCGAGGAGAAGATGCTCCGTTCCCACGTAATTATGTCCGAGAAAACGCGCTTCCTCCACCGAAAGCTCGAGGACCCGCTTCGCCCTCGGCGTGAGAGGAATCTCGCCGACGGTGAGCGTGCCCCCCGTCGGCTTCACCATATTCTCGATGGTTTGCTGAATCTGCTCCGGATCGACCTCGAGCTTCTGCAGAACCTCCGCGGCGATTCCCTCGCCGAGACGCAGAATTCCGAGGAGGAGATGCTCCGTCCCGATGTAATCATGCTGGAGTCTGTTCGCTTCGTCCCGTGCGAGATAGATGACCTTCCGAACCCTTTCGGTGAATTTGTCATTCATATTTTACTTTAACTGTCCTTTCTTATACACTGTAATATAATATAATCCACTCTGCATCAGCACAGCCTTGCCCTGATATAATCGGCGCGGGCCCTGTCCCGCTCCTCAGCTTTCATTACCCTTTCGTGCAGCTTCTGGAGATGCTCCGGCTGAATCATGATGAAAAGCTCGTTCAGGGTAGAGAGCCTGCAATCCGTTATGATGCCAAGACCTATGCCAAGACGGACCGCCGATATCAAACTCATTGCCTCTTTTGCAGTTACAAGCCTCGCCGTCTTGAGGATTCCGTATGCCCTCCATATCTTGTCTTCGAGCAAGCTCCGTGCCTTTTTGAGGAGTACGCTTCTCGCTTTTTTCTCGAACTCGAGAACCTTCCTGATATGCCCCTCGAGATTCTTGACCGTATCCTCCTCGGAGAGCCCGAGCGTGATGCTGTTCGACACCTGGAAAAAGTTGCCGATGATATCGCTTCCCTCGCCGTAGATCCCGCGAACCGTGAGACGGATGTTCCGCAGTCCGTCGAGCACCTGTCCGATGTCCTTGTTGTGAACGAGCCCGGGCAGATGAACCATCGCCGAGACCCTGAGGCCCGTGCCGACGTTCGTCGGACAGGCCGTGAGATAGCCGAGATCCTCGGAATATGCGTAGCAGAGCCGCGCGTCGACCTCGTTGTCGAGCCCCCCGATGCGCTCGAAGGCCTTCTGCAGCGAGAATCCCGGCTCGAACGACTGGATTCTCAGATGATCCTCTTCGTTTATCATGATGCTGATCTGCTCGTCCGGCACGGCGACGAGAGAGCGGTGGAGGAAGTTCTTGACCATCTCGAGACTGATGAGGCGCCGCTCCGCCAGGAGCATCCGGTCCGATTCCGAAATCTCGTCCATGTCGATCACGAGCGCTCCGGCAATGGCGGGACAATCGGCGAGAGCCGCCTTCGACTCGTCGCGTATCTCGGCGAGGACTTGTGCGCTCGCGCCGTGCGTGAACGAGCGCTTGTCGAGATTGCGCGCGATTCTCACGCGGCTCGAGAGCACGAGCTCGCTCTCCTCGGATTCGCTCGAGAGCCACAGCGCCGGTTTCTCGATCAGGGCCTTCAGCGTTGACACGGCCGCCCTCCCCCCCGCTCGGACTCGGAAAGCTTGCGAATCTCGTCGCGCAGCTCGGCGGCGCGTTCGTACTGTTCGAGCTGTATCGCGAGCTCCAACTCGTCCTGAAACCCCCTCGCCTTCCTCCTCAGGCTCACCTGCCTCGCGAACCGCTGCGGGATCTTGCCCAGATGACGCGTATTGCCGTGAATGCTCCGGAGGAGCGGAATCAGCTGCTGCTGGAAGAACTCGTAGCACTGCGAGCATCCGAGCCTTCCCATCTCCTGAAAGGCGGAATAGCTCGTCCCGCAGTTCGGACAGCTGTCCGGGGAAATCCCCTTCTCCGCCGCCGCGAACGCCGAATCGAACAATCCCGCCACGAAATCGGTCATCGCGAAGTTGCTCTTCTTGAGCTCGTCGAAACCGCGCTCCTCCGCGCATTGGGCGCATATGTGTATCGCGCGAACCTTGTTGTTCTCGACGTTGGTGACGTGTATCGTCGATTCCCGCTTCTTACAGAACTGGCAGAGCATCCGCTCCCCTTCCGATTTCGTGGAGTGCGCCGTCGGCCAGAACGAAGCCCCGATCGGCCTTCTCGAGGAGCTCCTTCTTGTGCGTCACGATGATGAACGTCTGTTTCTGGGACCTGGAGAGCTCGTGCACGAGCGAATGAAGACTCTCGCTCGCGCGGTCGTCGAGGTTTCCCGAAGGCTCGTCGGCCAGAACGATCGATGGCCCGTTCGCGAGCGCCCTCGCGACGGCCACCCGCTGTTGCTCCCCGCCCGAAAGCTCGGCCGGCCGATGATGAATCCGCTCTTCGAGACCGACGGCGCCGAGGAGCCCCGCCGCCCGCTCTTCCGCCATGCGCCTGTCCCGGCCGCCGATGATCAACGGCATCATCACGTTCTCGAGCGCGCTGAACTCGGGAAGGAGATAGTGAAACTGGAATACGAATCCGATATCCCTGTTTCTCATACTATCGAGCTCCCGGGGGGAGCATCTGCGCGGATCCACTCCCCGGATAAGCACGGTTCCCCTGTCCGGGGCGTCGAGCGTTCCGAGAATGTGCAGCAACGTGCTCTTCCCCGCGCCGGAAGCGCCGATCACGACCACGACTTCCCCGGCCACCACGGTCAGATCAAGCCCTTTGAGAACTTCAATCGGGCCTTTCGTGCCTTCATAGACACGCCATATTCCCCGGGCATCGAGTGTCGTTTCCCGCTCCATCAATATAGCTCCGTCACCGGCATCGTGGCAACAGTTCCTGTTTCGCCGTATCCGCAAACTTTATGTCTCGCACTATCAATCATATCGTATCGCGTCGAGAGGAGGCATTCGGCAGGCCTCCCAACTCGGGTATATCGTCGCCAGGAAGCATATGGCCATTGACGCGCCGCACACCATGACGACGTCCGCCCAACTCACGAGGACGGGAAGCGTATTGATGAAGTAGACGTCGGGCGGAAGATCGATCTTGACCTCTCGGAGAACGCCGCAGATGAGGAGCCCGAGGACGGCGCCGATTGCCGTGCCGACGGCTCCGATAAACGTCCCCTGGAACATGAAGATCGACATGACTCCCCGCGAGGAAGCGCCCATCGAGCGCAGGATACCGATTTCGTTGCGCTTTTCCATGATCACCATCGTCAGCATCGCAACGAGATTGAACGCCGCGATGAGAATGATGAGCGTGAGCAGCAGGAACATCAGGATCTTCTCGACCTTGATGTAGCTGAAGAGGTTCCGGTTCATCTGGATCCAGTTGTTCGTGCCGTACGCGGGAGAATCGAGGAGGTTCAATATCCGGGCGTCGACCTTGTCGGCGGCGTAGATGTCCTTGATCCGCACGCCGAGGCCGTGCGTCGCCGATTCGAAATCGAAGAACCGCTCGGCGTCATCGAGGCCGATATAGACGAAGCGCGAATCGAACTCGTACACGCCCGTTCTGAAGAAACCGATAACGCGGAACTCCTGCGTCTGGGGCTCCATCTTCCCGGCTTTGAACTCCGCCGGAGCCGTCACGAGCGTGAGCACCTCGCCGAAATAGATGAGGAGCTCGTCGGCGAGATCCTTGCCCAGCACGATGCCGGGGAGGTCCTTCCCGTCGTCGAATCCCTTGGCCTCGAACGACGTGATAGGCGGGGCGATGGAATCGATGACCGTCGATACCTTGCGTTCCCGCCCGAGATCGAGCCCTTTCACGATGGCGCCCTTCGTCTTGACCCGGACCCCCGGAACGACGTCGTAGTAGATCAGCGCCTCCCCCCTGATGAAGGGGGACGTGGCGATCACACCGGGGACGCTCTCGACGAGCGTGGCGGCGGAATCGACCTTGGCCCAGGCGCCCGGGGTTCGCGCGAAGACCAGAATGTGCGTGTTGAATTCGACGATCCGGCTCCGCAGCTCGTTCTCGAAACCGTTCATGAGCGAAAGCACGATAATGAGGGTCGCGACGCCGACGAGCGTCCCGATGATGGCGATCGCCGTCACGCGCGATATGAAACCCCTGCGCCGCTTCGTCCTGAGATACTTGAGCGCGATCGAAATGGAATAATGCATCGCTTTCACTCTTTGTCGCGGCCCTCCTCCGGACGCATCTGCGGAAAGAGAATCACGTCGCGGATCGACGGCGAATCGGTAAGCAGCATGACGAGGCGGTCGATGCCGATGCCGAGACCGCCCGTCGGCGGCATCCCGTATTCGAGCGCCCTGACGTAGTCCTCGTCTATCGGATGCGTCTCGCGCTCTCCCCCC
>JAPLKY010000445.1 GCA_026387805.1 Candidatus Krumholzibacteriia bacterium | reverse complement strand
GGGCTCTCGTCGCTCGAGGACGTCACGATTCAGGCGCTGTTCGCGGGAGGCGCGGAGGGGAATGCGGATTCGGAAGCGGTCGCGGCATGGGTTCGGTGCGTGGAGAGGATCGCCCCGGCCGTCGTCCAGATTTACACCCTCGACCGGGATTATCCGTCGCGGCGGATCTCCCCGCTCCCGAAGTCGGGGCTCCTTGAAATCGGGGCGCGCCTCGATGCGAAGGGGATCCGCGCATGCGTGTTCTAGATTGTCGGAGCCACGTCCAGTAATGCGCCGACCATGAGGCGGTCGGCACCGAGAAGGAGCCCCATGACGAACCGTTTGGATGAGATTCCCCGAGTCAGAATCACGAATCTCCCTACCCCTCTCGTCGAGCTGAAGCGGCTCGCCGAGGTTCTCGGGGGTCCGAGGATCTTCATGAAACGCGACGATCTCACGGGGCTCGCGCTCGGCGGCAACAAGACGAGGAAGCTCGAGTTCCTGCTTGGAGAGGCGCTCGCGCGCAAGTGTGACGCGGTGATCACGGGCGGCGCGACGCAGTCGAACCACTGCCGGCAGACGGCCGCGGCCGCGGCGGCCGTCGGGCTCGAGTGCCATCTGGCGCTCGGCGGGGAACCCCCGGCCGTGCCGGAGGGGAATCTCCTCCTCGATCGCCTCTTCGGGGCAACCGTTCACTGGTGCGGCGAGTTCGGGAAGGGGGAGCTCATTCCGAAGATCGCCGGGGAGCTTCGCGCCGGGGGACGCGCGCCGTACGTCATTCCGTTCGGCGGGTCGAACGCCGTGGGCGCGCTCGGTTTCGTCGCCGCGATCGCCGAGCTGAAAGAGCAGCTTGCGCCGCTCGGCGCGAGAATCGGGCATCTCATCGTTCCTTCGAGTTCCGGGGGAACTCACGCGGGCATGGCGGTCGGCGTCGACTTCTTCGATCTCGACCTGAACGTCATCGGCATCGGAATCGACCGCGGGGAGCCCGGAGAGCCCTCATACGAGTCCGAGCTCGCAGCCCTGGCGAATGAGGTCGCCGAGCGGATCGGCGCGGCGCCGCACTACGACGAACGATCGTTTCAGATGAGATACGGATACTATGGCGGCGGGTACGAAGTCGTGGGCGACCTCGAGCGCGAGGCGACGTACCTCGTCGGTTCGCGCGAGGGAATCCTCCTCGATCCCGTCTATGCGGCGCGAGCGATGGGCGCCCTCATCGACATGATTCGAAAAGGAGAGTTCGCTTCATCCGATGCCGTGCTGTTCTGGCATACGGGAGGGATTCCCGCGATCTTCCTGCACGCGAAGGATCTCGTCTCCTGAGCGCGTCAGTTCGGGCCGTTCCAACCGGCGAGCCGGGCCCAGAGCCACCAAGCGGCATACGCCTTGAGGTTCCCGTTCAGCGGTTGCGTATGGGCCGCGGCGCAGTTGTACCATTCATTCGGATGGGCGGTCTGCCATTCGATCGCCCAGTTCCCGTCGAACAGATCGTCCCCGTTCCCGTCGTAATCGCAGTTGTCGTTCGCGTCCTTGTCGCCGAAGTAGACGCCGTCCGGGTCGTACGATTCGATGTCCGCGAAGTCGTAGAGAATCTTCTTCTGCGTCCTGCAATAGGCGCGTATCTGCTCGTTACGGATGTGCAGGTTGCCGGCGAGCCCGTATCCGTCCAGGTGCCCCGTCATGTAGACGAACTTCACGCCCGGATAATCGGATTCGAGGGTGGTCATGAGGCTCAGATAGGTGAGGATGTTATCCTCGGTCGCATAGCTCACCTGTCCGCACCACGACCAGATGATGACGTTGACATCCGGATGGGCGTTGAGGTAGGTGCGCGTGGCCGCGGCCCATGCCGAGAAGTCGGGAGCGCCGAGATCCCCCTCGAGCGGCGACGGCTTGTCCCTGAGGTCGAGCGCGCCGCCGGTACCGCCGTCGTTCCACGAGTACAGGGCGCCCTTGAAGTCGACGAGCCCGTTCATCCCGTCCACGAGCTGGCTTCCGTGGGAGGTGTGTCCGTAGGCGATATGGAGCGTCGACTTCGCCGTCTCGATCGCGGCCTGCGGAATCGCGTCGATGTCGCGGCACGCGTGATCGACGATGATCGCGCTCGTGCTCGAATCGAGCGGGTGCGTGCGCGCGGTGTTCGGCTTGCTGTCCGATTCGCACGACGCGCTCATCAGGAGCGATATTGTAATTATCAATAAATACACAGGATACGGCTTGCTTCGCATTCTGAGCTCCTTTCCCGGCGCGAGGGGTTCCGAATCCCGGGAATCATGCAAGAATCATGCGCTTTCAGGATCCGCCGAGCGAGCGCAGGGCATTGCCGCTGAGCCGGTAGAGAACCCAGTCGTCCATCGCGCGGGCGCCGAAGTGCTCGTAGAACTCGCGGGCCGGATTCCACTCGAGGACCGCCCATTCCACCCTCCCGAGGTTGCGCTCGCGCGCGATCTCGGCGCATCGTGCGAAGAGCGCCCTGCCGACGCCGAGGCCGCGGAATTCGGGCCTCACGTAGAGGTCTTCGATGTAGAGACCGGCTCTTCCGACGAACGTCGAGTAGTTCCTGAAATGAATGACGAATCCCGCTGGTTTGCCGTCGCATTCCGCGAGAAGGGCCTCGGCCGCGGGATCGCCGCCGAAAAGACTCTCGCGAACGATCTCCTCGGTCGCCACGACCTCGTGCGGGATCCGCTCGAATTCGGCGAGCTCCCCGATCATCCGGAGCAAAAGCGGGACGTCGCCGACGGCGGCTTGCCGGATCGCGACTCGTGACGCGGTGCTCATCGTCCGATGCCCTCCTCGATGCGTGCCGCTCGAAGAATAATCAACGTCGGGGGGGTTGACAACAGGAGAAATCGGGATAGAATAATTGGTGCGGGTTGGCGCGCAGGGAACAGGAGTAATGAAGAGTGCCGCTGCTCAGCGGCTGATCCAAAGATTCCTTGCGCCGACTCGGTACATCCTCATAGCGAGACGCCCCGGATTCCCAGATTCCTCAGTGAGAGTCCGAGGCGTCTTCTTTTATTTTCCGCGGCCGCCGGCGGCTCCGGAACGGGTATCTTTCCCGGCCGCGAGCCGTTCCAGCACGCGGCATTCCATGTCGATCCGGGCGTCCCATGATACGAAGTAGCCCCGTCCGAACTCCGCCGCCCGTTCGCCGAGGCGTTTTCTCAGCGCATCGTCGCCGATGAGGAGCTCGAGCTTCCTGGAGAACCCGGCGACGTCGCCGTTCTTCACGAGGAGCCCCGTCTCGCCGTCGCGGACGACCTCGGAGGTGCCCGAAACGTCGAAGGCGAGGACCGGCACGCCGCAAAGGATGGCCTCGCACGGCGGGAGCGACATGTTCGTGAGCTCGTTCGTCGCGGCGAAGATATCGCTCGCCTTGAGGAAATGGACGACGTCCCGGTGCGGAATGACCCCCGTGAAAAGCACGGCGCGTTCGAGGCCGAGCGACGCCGCCTCCCGTTCGAGCCGCGCCCTTTCGGGACCGTCGCCGCCGATGACGAACGCCGCCTTCTCGCGAAGCGACGGATCCATCATCGCGATTGCCCTGAGAAGGAGCTCTATCCGTTTCGATTTGACGAGCCGCGAAAACGTGACGACGAGAATCTTGTCGCGCGGAAGCCCCATCATCGCGCGCGCCTCGTTCCGGTCGACGGGGAGATCGGCCCATTCGGTATCCATGCCGTTCGGAAGGAAGGAGATCTTCTCGCGCGGGATGCCGAGGCGCGTGAGCGCCATCTCGCCGCGCGTTCCGTCGTTGAGAATGATATAGTGATCGACGGGGCTCCGGAGCGCGATCACCTGCTCGACGCTTTTCCAGAGATACTTGATTCTCGGGAAATCGAACCGGTCGAGGTACATCACGCCGAACAGCTTCACGACGGTGGGAATGCCGAGTCTCCTCCCGACCGTCTTGAGCGGGAAAAACGAGTAGTGCGTGAATCCCATGAGGACGTCGGGCTTGATCTCGACCGCGAGCCGCTCGAGCCTGCGGAGCGCGACGAAGGGGAAGAAGGTCGGCCAGATGAACCGCCGCATGATCGCCGGTAAGCGCTCGAAGGTCCTGAAGAGATTCGGATAGGTATGATACGTGAGAAGCGAGTCCCCGAGATTCTCGCGCTTCGCTCTCGGCTCCGGAATGAGGAAATGGAGCTCGATTCCCTTCTTCGTGAGATTTCTGACGAACTGCAGCTCGTCGGCGACGCCGCCCCCCTCGCCGAGCGACCAGATATCCTCCCAGATGGATAGGATGAGGATCTTGTTGAGCTTGCGCTCCACCGTTCCCCGCTTCTACAGGGCTCTGACCCTGTTCCTGATGCTTCCGATTCTCTCGATCTCGACGGTCACGACGTCCCCGTCCTTGAGAAACACGGGCGGATCGCGGAAGACGCCGACCCCCGCGGGCGTGCCCGTCGAGATTATGTCTCCCGGGAAGAGCGTCATCGAAGACGAGACGAAAGAGATTATTGCGCCCACGCCGAAGGTCATATCCGCGGTCGTGCCCTCCTGCATCACGACGGCTCCCAACCTCTGACGGATCGCGAGCGCGCCCGGATCGCCGAGCTCGTTCGCCGTCACGATCCAGGGGCCGCAGGGGGCGAAGGTGTCGAAGCTCTTCCCCCGGAACCACTGCTTGTCCTCGCGCTGGATTGCGCGAGCGCACACGTCGTTGAACGCCATGTAGCCGGCGACGTGGGAAAGGGCCTCCGCCGCCGGGATCATCGTGCCCTCGCGCCCGATCACGACGGCGAGCTCGGCCTCGGCGTCGACGTTCTCGACCCCGGGACGGATGACGATGTCGTCGTAGGGACCGGCGAGCGCGCTCGGGGCCTTCGCGAAAAGGAGCGGCCGTTCGGGCGGCTCTTTCCTCTGCTCGAGGGCGTGGCCGCGGTAGTTCAGGCCGAGGCAGACGATCTTGCTCGGGCTCTGGACGGGCGCATGGAGGCGCGTTTCTACGAGGGGAAGGAAATGCGACCGGTCCATCTCGGCCGCGTTATCGGCGAGGTTCTGGACCTCGGGGACGAGGCCGCGGCGGAAAAGGTCCTCGACCGTTACGGGCGCGCAGTGCAGCGCCGAGCTCACGTCGAGGATCATGTCGGCGACGACCACGCCCGCGCGCCTGCCCGCCTTCTCGAAGCATACGAGTTTCATGCGTTCACCTTGCCGTTCGCGGGTCGGCGGCTCCGGCGCCGGCGGCCGGCGCGCCGGCGAGCGCCTCGACGCGTCGCGCGAACTCGGAAGCGTCGATGAATCCCGTCGCTCTGAGCTCAGGGCGCTCCTTCCCGGCCCGGTCGATGAAGATGATAGTCGGAACCCCTCGAACCCGGTAATCGTTTTTTATCTTCGTCTCGATCACGCCCGATTTCGTGAGGTCGACCCGCAGGGGGACGAAGCCGGCGGAGAGCCCGACGACTTCCGGATCGACGAAGGTCTTTGTGTCGAGCTCATGGCACGGGAGGCACCACGCGGCCGAAAAATCGATGACGACCATCTTTCCCTCGCGCGCGGCGTTGAAGACCGCCTCTTCGTTGAAAGGCTGCCACGCGATTCCCCGCGGATTCGCGTCCCCGCCTCCGCGCATCGCCGGAAAGACGAGAAACGCCGCGCCGAGGCCGACGCCCGCGATGCCGACCGCGCGTTTCAGAACCTTGAAGCCCCGGCCCGCGCCGGCCGACCGGTCGATCCAGCCGAGATACACTCCTCCGGCAATCGCGATCGCCGCGTAGCCGATCGAAACGAGTTTCGATCCCGCGAGATGCCGCATGAAGTAGAGCGCCATCGCGATGAGGATGAATCCGAAGATCTTCCGCACCCAGACCATCCAGTCACCCGAACGGGGGAGGCGCGAGAGGCTTCCCGAGAGCGTGCCGAGCACAAGGAAGGGGAGCCCGATCCCCCAGGCGAGCGTGAAGAACATGAAGAAGCCGAGGAGCGGCTTGCCCATCTCGCCCACGTAGGTGAGGAGCCCGAGGACGAAGGGGCCGATGCACGGCGCCGCGACGATCCCCATCGTGAGCCCCATGACGACCGCGCCCGCGTAGCCCTGGCGCGCCGATCCCGTGCGCCGCGCGAGGAACATCGGCATGCGGATTTCCCAGAGCCCGAACATCGAGAGGGCGAGCGCAACGAGGATCGCGGCGAGAATCAGAACGACGAACGGGTTCTGGAGGGCGGAGCCGAAGAGGCTGCCCGTCATCGCGGCGATCGTGCCGAGGATGCTGTACGTTATCGACATCCCGAACACATAGAGGAGCGCGAGGAGGAACACGCGCGAGGCGCGCCCGCCCGCCTGTCCGCCGAAGTAGCTGATCGTGATCGGGATGAGAGGGTAGATGCAGGGTGTGAGGTTGAGGGCGAGGCCGCTGAAAAAGATGATGAGGAAGGTGAGGGCGAGCCCGCGCTCCGCGAGCATCTTCCCGAAGTCTCCGGCGACCGACGCGGCGGCTTCGACGCCGACGGGGGCGCCGTCGTCTCCGGCGAAGGGAGGTTTCGAGAAGATCTCCGTATCGAGCTGCTCGACGCCTTCGTCGAGCGTTCCCACGCGGATCGTGTCGTCCGCCGAGGCGCTCGCCGGCTCGACGCAGGTGAGGTTGTTGCAGCCCTGGTACCGGATCGTCGCCGTGATGCGGTACGATCCCGGAAGGACATCGGGGCCGACGCGAATGACCGCCCCGAACACGGCGATGCCGTCATAGAGGGCCATCTTCGTCTCGCTGATCTCGAGCTTTCTGAGAACGGGCTCGGGGTAGAGGAGCCGCACGATCTCTATCCCGGCGGGCGCACTCACCTCGAGGACCGTCGGGATGAGGTACGATTCGAGAGGCTTCTCGGCGTTGATGTGCCATCCCGCGGCGATATCGGCGGTGATCGCGACGTATCCGACGGAGCCCGGGTGAAACACCGAAAGCGAATGGTTCATGTCGGCCGTGACGAGCGCTCCTCCGGGGAAGCCGAACTCCTGGGCGTTCCCCGCGCCCGGCGCGAGAAGCGTCGCGATGAGCGCGAGAACGAACGGATACCGAATATCATTGAAACGCGGCGCCCTGAGCCTGAACATGAGGTCTCCTTCCTCCTCAGTGCGAATACCTGAAAACGTAGACTCCTCCGGAGCCGCTCGCGGCATAGACGAAGTTGTCGTCGACGAAGATCCCGCGGGCGTCGTCGGCGGTATCGTACCAGGCGGCGAACGAGGGCCTGCTCGGATTCGACACGTCGATTGCGGCCACGCCCCTCGTATGTGCCGCGGCGAAGAGCGTTTTTCCGAACGCGTGAACCGCCCGCGCGACGGTCCCGAGCGAAAGCGAGCCGACGATGCGGGGCTTCTTCCTGTCCGAGACGTCGACGACGGAGATCCCCGCGCCGCCGTCCGCGAGGTACGCGATGTTTCTGACCACGAAGCAATCGCAGTTCCAGCCGGGCGTATCGAGGACCGAGACGGCCGCGGGCGCGCCGGCGGCGAGCGAGTAGATGCGGCAGCCCTCGTATCCGTCGGCGAAATAGAGATAGCGCCCGTCGACGTCGATGCCCCGGACTTCGGAGAAATCCCGGCGCCAGACGAGCTTCGGCCGCCGCGGCTCCGCGACGTCCACGATCTCCACGCCCCCGAGCCCTCCGGCGCAATACGCGCGCCCTTCCTTGACGACGAGGGCGGACATGAAGTAGGGGGATTCATGCCGTCCGACGATCTTCGCGCGCGCCGGGTCGCTCACGTCCGCCGCCTTGAGCCCGCCCATCCCGTCAGCGATAAAGAGATACGCGCCGCCGAGAGCGACGTCGCGCGCCTCGACCGTCTGGATGTGTCCGATCCAGTCGATCGATCCGTCGCGCCCGACTCTTCCGATGCGCACGCCGTCATAGCCGTTCGCGACGTAGAGGAGGCCGTCCGCGGCGACGAGGCTGATCGCGAAGCCGCGCGTCGGGAAGAAGTCGATGAACGTGGCTCCGCCGCGATCGAGATCGTAGACGCGCACGCCGTCGAACGGTGCGACGACGGCGAGGCGCTTGCCCGCCATGAAAACGCCGGTTGCCCTCTGCGTTTCGCCGTCTGTTTCGCTCGCCGCGGGGCTCCCCGTGGCGAGCGGTTGGGCGTAGCGATTGAGGCTCTCGATCGAGAATCCCTTTCCCGATTTCAGCTTCACCCGCGCGCCGCCGCCGGCCTCCGAGGGACGCTCGACGTCGAAGGGGAGGAGAAACTGGAGGCCCGTGAGAAGCATCCCTTCGCCGTCCGAGACGGCGACGTCGGCCACGCCCTTGACGCGGAGGGGCTCGAGAGCCGCGGGGCGATCGGGTCTCGCGAGATCCCAGCATTGAACGTCGCCGGCCGAGGTGAGAACGAGGAGAACCTTGCGGCTGATGATTCCCTTCTTCGCGCCCGTTCCTGCTTTCGCGCCGTCCGGGCTCTTTGGGGCGCTTCCAAGAGCCACCTGCGAAATCTCCCGGATCGCGCCTCCCGGCGCGATGCGGCATATCGACACCTTGTCCGGATGGACGATCGCGAGGAGATCCCCCTCGGCTGCGAGGGAGATCACGGCCGCGGGAAGCTGCTTCGTTTCGACGAAACGAAGCTCGAGCGAATCGATGAATTCGAACGTATGCAGTTTTCCCTGCATGTCGGCGGCGAAGAGCGCGCCTTGCGCGAGAGCCAGTTTCTCGGCCCTGATTCTGGCGTGCCGGAAGATTTCCCGGGGAGCGTCGGGGCCGAAGATCTTGAACACCACGAGCCCGCCGCCCGCGGCCGCCACGTAAGCCACGGGACCCCGCACGATCATATCGAGCGGCTCCCCGTCGAGCGGGAGAAATGCGGGATTCCGAAAGCCGTCCTTCCCCCGAAGCACCGCGATCCCGCATCCCGTTCCGACGACGACATCGTTGCCGTCGTGGGAGAACGCGATAGACCGCGCCGGGCCCTGGATGAGCGTGCGTGAGAGGAGCGTGAGCCCGGCTTCGGATGGAGATCCGCCGGGCGCGGCGGAGGATCCGCCGCCGAGCGCGATGACGAACGCCGCGGCGAGCGGCGCGAGACGACGGGGCATTATGCGTGTCCTCCGGAAAAGCCCTGAGAGGCTCGAGAAGATGCTTGATTCGAGGCACGGGCGCGTGTTTTCCTCATGACAGCTCAAAGGTAGCGCATAGACGCGGAGTTCGCAAGCCATGAAGGAGAGCACTATGGGTCCGTTGCCGCGGAAGATATACCTCGTCCGGCACGCGGAATCGGCATGGAACAGAGAGCGCCGCGTCCAGGGAACGGCCCTCCAGGTGGCGTTGAGCCCGATGGGAAGAACGCAGGCGCGGCTGCTCGGGGGCCGCCTCAGGGCGCTCCCGCTCGAGGCCGTCTATTCGAGCGACGCGCGGCGCACGCTCGAGACCGCGCGTCTCGCCCTCGGCGAGGATGTTCCGCTCAAGGTCTCGGCGGAGATCCGGGAGCTGTCGCTCGGCGAATGGGAGGGGAGGCTCATCGGCGATCTTCGCGACGCGGATCCGGAGAAGCTCGATGCGTGGTACCGAAGGCCCTCGACCGTGAAGATCGAAGGAGGCGAGGATCTCGTCCGTTTCAGGAAGCGCGTCGTGACATTCATGGACGGGAGCGCCGCGTCCGGCGTCGGGGACGTCGCGGTCATCACGCACGGCGGGGTCATCTGCATCTACCTGACGCATATCCTGGGGATGCACGTGGACGATCTCTGGAGCGTCTCTCTCCCGAATGCCTCCATCACGACGGTCGTTCTCGATTTCAAACCGCGTCTGAGGTCCTTCGGCGACACGTCGCACCTCGACGGATCGGCGCTCGGTCTCGACGGCATGCCCGCGCCGCTCTGAGGCGCCGCTCCGAGCGCGTCATCCCGGCGATCAATCGAGCGAGACCCTCCGGAGCCGGAAGAGCCTGCTTCCCGCCATCGCGAATATCAGCGCTATGCCGGCGAGGAATCCCCCGACGTGGGCGAACCATGCCACGCCTCCTTCTCCCGTTCCGCCGAGGGAGGCGAGCGCGAGGACGAACTGGATGACGAACCAGTAGATGATGATGACGAAGGCGGGCAGCACCGCCATTCTGATGAAGAAGCCGAGAAAGACGAGGGTCAGCACGCGCGCGCGGGGAAACGCGACGAGGTAGGCCCCGAGGACCCCCGAGATGGCGCCGCTCGCTCCGACGGTCGGCACCATCGAAGACGGATTCGAAGCGATGTGAAGCGCGTGCGCGGCGAGGCCGCATAGAAGATAGAAGAGAACGAATCTGACCGGCCCCAGGAGATCCTCGACGTTGTTCCCGAATATCCAGAGAAAGAGCATGTTGCCGCCGAGGTGCGCGAACCCGCCGTGGATGAACATCGACGTGAGGAGGGTGAGGAATATCGGGTGCGTGCCGGGAAAATGGAGGAGCGGGAGACCTGCCTTCACCTGTCCCACGAGATCGGTCATGTGCGTTATCTCGAAGGGTGTCGCGCCGTACGAAGCGACGAAGGCGCTGCCCAGCCGGGAGCCGAGCGAGATCTGGTAGATGAATACCGCGACGTTCGCCGCGATGAGCGTGTACGTGGCGACGGGGCGCCGATGCGTCGGATTGATGTCCTTGAGCGGGAGGAACAAGGTTCAGTCCATCCTTATGAGCACTTTGAAGGCGCCGACTCGCCGCGCCGCGCGGAATGCGGCCTCCCAGCGCTCGAGCGGGTAGACGGCGCTCAGGAAGGGCAGGACCTTGACCGTGCCTTTTCGGAGAAGGGAGAGGGCCGGCTCAAACGGTCCGCACCGGGAGCCGACGACCGTGATCTCGTCGACGACGAGCGGCGCCGGATTCCATTCGAGGTTTCCGTGAAAGGTCGATTTGAGAACGATGCGGCCCCGGGGCCTCGCAAGCCTCGCCGCGAGCGGAAGCCCGAGCGGGCTTCCCGTGCATTCGATCACGATATCCTGCGAGCGCAGAAGCGACTTCGCGGCGCGCGGTCCATGTGTCCTGATACCGAGCCTTCGCAGGGCGGAAAGCTTGCGGCCGTTCCGGCCGAGGACGGCGAGCCGGGCCGTTCTCGGAGATAGCACCTGCGCGACCATCGCGGCGAGACGCCCGTCGCCGAGGACGAGCACCGTGTCATCCCGACGAATCTCGATCTGCTCGGGAATCTCGCAGGCCGCCGCGACGAGCTCGGTAAAGGCCGCCTCCTCGTCGCTCAGACTCGCCGGAACGACGTGGAGATTTCTGACCGGGAGGGCGAGGTACTCGGCGAAAGCGCCGTTTCGCCTGCTGATGCCGAGGACGCTGCGCGAGGCGCAGTGTCTTCCGAGACCGGTCCTGCACGTCGCGCATTTTCCGCAGGGAACGTTGATCTCGCCGACGACGCGCTTTCCGATGAGGTGTTTCGCGCTCGCCGAGACCACGGTGCCGACGAACTCGTGCCCCGGGATGCCGCGGAACGACAGGTAGCCCCGCATGATCTCGAGGTCCGTCGAGCAGATCCCCGCGAGATTCACCTTGACGAGCGCTTCGCCCGCACGAAGGCGCGGCACCGGCATGGCCGCGAGAGCGAGCTTCTTCCCGTCGAAAACGAGCGCTTTCATTTCATGAACGTCCTTGGCGTTTCGAGGCTTCAGGCGATCTTCTCGGGCACCGAGAGGTCTCCGGCCGGATCGCGCTCGCGCGCCGCCATGAGCAGCAGCTCCCCCGGGCCCAAGTTGATCACGGCGTGCGGCACTCCCGGGAGAAGTCGCCCGCACCTCGTCTGCGCGTCGCGGTGGAGCTCCTGCAGCTCGCCGGAAGGCGATTTCCATTTGAGGAGGCCGTCCCCCTCGAGTGGACAGAGCCATTCGGCGACGCGCGGGTG